>JBBYJL010000004.1:0-46977 GCA_043196285.1 Thermoplasmataceae archaeon
CTGCTGGGAACTGGAAACATTCCTGTTTATGAAATGGCAGTAAAAAATACCGGAAACAATCCTTTTACTCCGTCTTTTTCCATATCTCCGTCATATCCATTTTATGTATCAAGTGGCATAGGAATGATTTCTGCCGGTCAGGAAAGGTACTTCAACATAACTGTCGTGCCGCAAGGGATCAATCATGCCGGTATATACAATATCACGATAACGGCATATTCAGGACTGGTGAAGGTATCAACGGGCGTTTTGCTGGCAGCAGTAGGTCTCAGTAAAACCCTCACTGTTGATCATTCAGGAAACTCAGTGAACTACCCGGTTAGTTCTGGGCATAAGTTTCCCGTATCGCTCTATAATTCTGGGAGTTCTGGCATTAATGTAACGATGTATATGTTCTCTTCAATTCCCCTGAATTTCACGCTGACACTGTCAAACATCACCTACCTTCAGGGAGGTTCAATAATGTCCGGCATGCTTTCACCGGATGCATTTTATATTTCACCAGGCGAAAATGTAAACATGACCATCATGTTCAGTGGCGTGTTTTCTGGCATCACGCTTGCGTTTGTGGGACAGGACATGAACGCTGCGGTTATCAATTTTTACTCCACCTGAGGATTTTCAGGAACAGAAAGAAAGATAAATAGAACAATAGCATCTTGCCAATTAGCGTGTGATCCTGTGAAATCAGTTGCATTTCTGATAAACCCAGTGGCTGGATCAGGTCTTGATCAAAATCTCAAGGACTCGGACTTGTTGATGGGATCATCAGGCAGTTCCCGGTCAATATTGGAAGGGGAAAAATTCCTTCAAGGAGTTGGAAAAACAGAATGTACTTTCCTGGTACCTTCAGGCATTATGGGTGGAGAATCACTTGCGAAATTCGGCCTGAAGTTAGAGATCATCACCACACCTGGAAATGTAACGACAAGGAAAGATACTATTGAGTTTGTGAAAGCTGCATCTTCAAGAGACTGTGACCTTCTGGTATTTGTGGGAGGTGACGGAACTGCGAGGGACATACTTTCCTCAATTCGAAACGATATTCCAGTCCTTGGCATTCCAGCTGGCATAAAGATGTACAGTTCAGTCTTTGCAGTGAGCGTCAATCACGCAGTCGATCTCTTTGATAAGTTCGTGGAGGGTGAAGGATATGAAGTGTTCGATGGTGAGGTTGCGGACCTCGACTCAGGTTACTTCAGGGGGGAAAAGTTCCAAATAAATTACTTTGGTGATATGAAGGTAATCGGGGACTCTTCCTCACCAAGATTTTCTAAATCGGAAGTGCAGGCAGATGACATCTCAGGAATCATTGAATTTGTCACAGAACGGATGATTCCGGATGTCTATTATTTCATAGGACCAGGATCAACGTGTAAAGCCATAACCAGGAAATTCGGAGCTGAACCGGATCTGCTTGGTATTGACATCATAAGGGGTGGCAGGATAGTGATGCTGGACGCAAGTGAGGCTGATCTCATAAAATTCGGCAGAGATAGGTCAATGGTTATCGTTTCTCCGCTTGGCGGGCAGGGCTTTCTGCTGGGAAGGGGGAACAGGCAGATTACTGGTAAGGTGATGAACCTGGTCGGTTTCGACAATTTTATCGTAATTGCATCAAGAAGCAAGATGGAAAATATCCGGAATCTTTTCATTGACATCGATTTTCCTAAAGAAAGTATTCCCAAATATCTCAGGGTTATAATCGGCTATGGAGAAACCAGGATGGTAAAAACGGTGTTCCGTTAATTCTGTCAGAACCACAAAGGATTATCTATGTCAGACATATCACAAGTTATTGGATACTGACAGAACTTCCAGGACATTCGCTGATTTGTCCGTATTTCTGAAAAGGGCACCGAAATTCAGGTATTATCCCGCGCCAATCATTATCATCACGATAATCGATATTATTCTAACAAGGAAAATCCTGGATGTATCACTTATTGTCATGGGGGGGTTCGTTGTTTCAGCCTATGCCGACCTTGCGGTTACGAGAAAATGGGACTTCTTCTTTCCATTCAGAAGAATTGTCTATCTTAACTTCTTCACACTAGGACTTTCTTCAATATTTTTCTGGGTCCTCTTTGCATCTCATTTCATATACATCGGCGGGGTGGCCCTTCTGGCATTCTCATTCACACTAACCGCATTTGTCAGGGCAATGGTATATTATGTTTATTTTGGCGACAGGTTAAGGAAAGCACTACTTCCAGCTTTGGTATATCCGTCGTCTGCAATACTTATTACATTTATTGTAACGTTGAGCTATTCCATAGCTATATCGACTGCGGTGGCAATGATCATATTCGCCTTTGCAGGATATATTTATGCAAACTGGACAATGGGAGATTTTAAGAGAGAATTCGGGCAGAGCCCAGTGAAGGTGATGAACATGTTTCTAAATCTTCATACGATGAACAACAGTGACCATGAGGGAATGGACTTTTTCTACCAGCTGTACAGTCTTGAAAAGGATGTTCCGGTCAGTGTAGTTGATATCAAATCTCAGACCGGTGAAAGAAAATTGCTGATGGTATTTCCCTATGTTCATCCGGGACCGTTCGGTACCGTGGGGTCAAGCAATCTTCCGGAGAAACTCCTGACAAGGCTTTCCGACATAACGCATGAAATAATGGTTTTTCATACTGCCACAACAAACAGCAACAACTGCAGGGATGATATGGATGTCGATAACATAGCCTCTGGTATAAGAAGTGCATTAAATAATGAAGAAAGGCTAGTTGGTGTATCAAGGTTCAAAAAACTGAATGTTGGAAAGATCGTGTTGGGGCTTCAGAAATTTGGAGACGCAATTCTCTGTGCAATCATACCAGAAAACAGATCGTTTGATGACATTGAACTGGAGGAGGGAATGAAAATGATAGCTGGGTTAAAGGAGGCAGGTGCAAGAGATGCATTTGTCGTCGATGCCCAGAATTTCTTCTCCCACGGATCAAATTCTCTTGACGATGTCTCGTCTCTCATTTCTCCTGCAGTAAGGGAATTTGGAAGGATGGACACATCGGTCGATTTTGCTATGGGATATGGCAGGACATTCACTGAAACAGCAGGTCTGGGGAAACTTGGAATTCAGGCTTTGGTTATTAGAACCGGCGATAAGCATAATGCATATGTGCTTACAGATTCAAACAACATTCTCAGGGAAATAATTGATGATAGCCGGGAACTACTCAGGGGAGAAATTGATAACGTAGAAATCTACACAACCGATAATCACTATGTTAACAAGAACACACTTGATATGAATCCACTGGGACAGAGAGACAACAGGGAACTGATTGAGGAACTCATTGTGGATGCAGTGATACAGGCTAAGACAACAATGGAAAATGTGAATATATTCCATGGTTCAAGTAGCGTGCATGTTCACATGGGCGAGAAGGCAGTATTCCAGAAACTCCAGAAAGTGGTTTTTTCATCCATAAGAAGGGCAAAATATCTTTTTGTGATTGACTTCATACCTTCTCTTATAATTGCTATATTTGCTTTCTCTTATCTGTATCATATTATCTGAAGTCGAAACCTGCACCTTTCATCAAGTCAGCCAGAACTACTGATGTCAGTGTCTGGACCACCGGAACTGCACGTATAGCGATGCAGGGATCATGCCGACCCGTTACAGAAATCTCATCATCCTTCATGGTTGCAAGATTGACGGTCTTCTGTGGGATCTTTATGGAGGAGGTGGGTTTCATGACTATCCTGAATACTAAAGGCATCCCGTTGGTTATCCCGCCCAGTACACCACCATTGTGGTTTGTAGTGGTGACGATCTTATTCCCTCTGAATGTGAAAGGATCATTTGCTTCTGAGCCTTTCATTGAGGAAAAGTGAAAACCGGAACCAAATTCTATACCTTTGAGGCCGGGTATTGAAAACATTGCATGCGATATCTTACTCTCAACAGAATCAAAGAACGGGTCTCCAATACCTTCTGGTATGCCATCTACTACAGTTCTGATTGTAGCTCCTACACTGTTTCCTTCTCCAAGGAGTCTCTTGATCAGCTGTTGCGCTTCAAGATCTTTTGTTTTGTCAGGAATCCTGGAAGGATAGGAATAAGCAGACTCATTCAGATTAAAGCTTTCGTTAAGCTCAATCGGTCCCATTGTATCAATGTAAGACCCGATTACAACACCATTCCTATGAAGCATCTCAAGAGTGATCGATCCCAGGGCTACAAGTGGTGCAGTCATTCTTCCAGAAATAAATCCACCACCCGAATATGGCCGGTGTATTCCATATTTGTAAAGCATTGTCAGGTCACCATGACCGGGTCTTGGCTTGTCCTTTATTTCCTCATAGTGATCAGGAATCGTGTCTCTATTTCTTATAAGAACAGTAACAGGTCCGCCATTGGTGTAGCTATCGTCAACTCCACTTACAATTTCAACGGAATCCTCCTCCTTTCTCTGAGTTGTAAGAAAACTCTGTCCAGGTCTTCTCCTTTCCATCCATTCCTTCATCAGTCCTCTATCTATTTTGAGACCAGCCGGCAGCCCATCCATTGTTCCCCCAACGAGGATACCATGAGACTCTCCGAATATCGTAAGGGCAATATTTCCTCTAAGTGTGAATGACATAATTTACACTATGAGTATTTCATAACGGTATCTTAATCTTGATCCATAGTGAGATATGGAAAAAAATACGCAATAGAGGAACCTAAAGTGACCGCCTCTCCGATCTTGCATGGTTTCCTTTTCCAAAGGTTACTGGAAGGACCACATTGGGTTGAGTTTCCCTCGGTCAGAAGGTATTCTATTCACAATGCTAAACCACCTAATTTAACGGATGCATGCATGGATCAATATGCAATCCTACCACCATCATTTCTGTCTGCCGGTAGACAGGAAATATGTTGATTTTCAATATAAATTCGTTCGATCTCATTTACTATCTTGCGAAAGAGGAATTCCTGCTTGCACAGGTTAATCACACTTATTGGAATTTTCGCCACCGGTAAAGAGGTAGATGTCTCCTGATTTCTGGCAATGAAAGCAGTTCTAAATGACACTCAATTTCAGTCGTCAAAACAGAAGAAAACATTGCTCTCTCACTTGAAAAATACAAAAAAAATTTGCAAAAGTATTAATCACTAGATTCAATGTCAATCTTGTGAGTGAAACTTTAGAGGATGTGGAATCTTGGGTCAAGAAGCAGAATATTGCTTCTACTAAAGAGGTTCCTGTTCCCAAGATACTGTATGATCAGGTAATAGGGCAGGATGAGGCTGCATATGTAGTGAAGAAGGCAGCTATCCAGAAGAGACATGTACTCCTTATTGGCGATCCAGGGACTGGCAAGTCAATGCTTGCACAGTCAATGACAGATTTTCTTCCAAAAGAAGATCTCGAGGATATTGTAGTTTTTCCAAATTCGGAGGATCCCAACAGGCCAAAAATAAAGACATTTCCAGCGGGAAAGGGAAAAGAGATTGTAAAGCAGTATCAGATCAAGGCTGAAAGGGACAAGAAAGAGAGATCAAGAGGTCTTCTTCTTGTTATATTAACAGTATTTTTTGGCGGAATACTGCTTGCAATATTCCTGAATGATTATGTCATAGCTTTTATGGCACTCATAGCGGCCGCTGTGCTTTATATGGCACTAGCTTTCAATCCCGCTTTCAGGATGGAGAGGAGCATGGCACCCAAATTACTTGTTAGTCATACTCCAAATGACAAGCCTCCATTCGTCGACTCTACAGGATCGCATTCGGGCGCTTTACTGGGCGATGTCAGGCACGATCCATTCCAGTCAGGCGGACTGGAAACGCCTGCACATGAGCGTGTAGAAGCAGGTAATATACATAAGGCGCATCGAGGAGTACTCTTCATTGACGAGATAAACCTTCTGAGGCTGGAGAGTCAGCAGGCTCTTTTGACAGCTATGCAGGAAAAGAAGTTCTCCATTTCCGGGCAGAGTGAAAGAAGTGCCGGGGCTATGGTGCAGACAGAACCAGTCCCATGCGACTTTGTCCTTGTGGCAGCTGGAAACTTGGATGCAATTCAGGGAATGCACCCTGCATTGAGATCAAGAATTAGGGGATATGGTTACGAGGTTTACGTTCAGAGTACAATGGATGACAACGAAGAGAACAGGAAAAAACTAATCCAGTTTATTGCACAGGAAGTAACCAAAGATAAAAAGATACCACACTTCGATGAATCTGCAATTATAGAGGTAATAAAGGAAGCTCAGAAAAGATCAGGAAGGAAGGGAAAATTGACTCTGAGACTGAGGGAACTTGGCGGTTTGATCAGGGTAGCAGGAGACATTGCCGTGACTGAAAAAGCAGATCTTGTAACTGCTAAGCATGTCACCTCTGCCAAGAATCTAAGCAAGCCTCTGGAACAGCAGGTTGCAGACAGATCGGTGGAGGTAAAGAAACTCTACAAAACTTTCAAGACAGAAGGGAATGCAGTAGGTATGGTGAATGGTCTTGCAGTGGTGGGTGCGGATACGGGCATGGCAGATTATACAGGAATAGTAATGCCTATTGTCGCCGAAGTAACACCATCACAGCATAAGGGCAATGGTAGCGTGGTAGCGACTGGGAAACTTGGCGAAATAGCAAAGGAAGCAGTGCAGAACGTTTCCGCGGTCTTCAAGAAGATATCCGGCAAGGATATTTCTGACTTGGACATACATATTCAGTTCATCGGCACTTATGAGGGTGTAGAAGGGGATTCTGCCAGCGTGTCGATTGCAACTGCAGTTATTTCGGCCATTGAGGAAATCCCGGTAGATCAGTCCATTGCGATGACCGGATCATTGAGCGTGAGGGGAAATGTTCTACCCGTTGGAGGCGTTACAGCTAAGGTGGAGGCTGCGATAGAGACCGGCCTGAAGAAAGTAATCGTTCCAGAATCCAACATGGGCGATATAATACTTGATGAGTCGCATAAGGACAAGATTGAGATTATCCCTGTTTCCAATATAATGGAAGTTCTTCAGCATGCATTGGAATCTACCCCCGAAAGGAAAACGTTCTTTGACAAGGTCTCAAATATACTGAATCCAAGCAAAGTCGGAAGCAGCAAAGTCTCGGGGCGACAGGGCCCGAATGTCGTTTGAGTTCAGTTACGTCAAATTTTCGGATCTATCACTGGCAAAAGAAGTGATAGATTTCTGCAGATCAAGGGATTCTATATTCCAGCTTTTAAGATGCAGTTCATTGATTTCTGAAGAGCAGGTACACATAGCGCTTGACATGATGGATAATATCAAAGGGAAGGTGAACATAACAGATGATGGTATCCTTCTCATGCTGCTGCTGGCGGGGACTAACCAAATAAAGGTAGCAGAAGAAAGGGTGGGAATACGCACCGGATACGATGAATATCTGTGTGTTTATGCGAATAGAAAAGATCTGGATGAATTTATCAATATATTCGGCAGACTTGTGAACCTTACCCAACCAGTTCTCCCGAAAAAGGATCTGTCCAGAGATACAGATACATTCATGCAACTTTCGCGGGCCAGACTTATGTTGCTCAATTCGTCTGCAATCTCCACCTGAACATTCTGGTTACTTACAAACAAGATTTAATTACATCGATGATCTGAGGATTTTTATGTACATGGTATTTTCCCTTAAAAAAATTAAGCGAGGAGTCATAGACAGTCTTATGACGGATGATGTGGTGGGAAGGCAGTCAATAAATTTCAGAGACGGCCCTTTGTACGGATTCCAGGATGATGAACTGGTACTTATAATTGAAGGAAGCGAGGCTGCACTTTCAAAGGCTAGGAAAATTGCCGGGGACTCAGTCTCTTTAGTCCCTGACGCAAGAGCCAAAATAATATACGATAAATTCCGTGATGAAGAGACAAAGGCAGACGAGGGACTGGGATTCATCTTTGGCCAATGAGAAGAGCATAATCCTTTCCGTAACTGGTATGCCAGGATCCGGGAAGGACGAATTCATCAAGGTTGCAAAAAACTTTGGGTTTTATGATTATCACATGGGAAATACCGTACGAAACTACGCTATGACCAATAAAATCGTCCTCAGTGATTCTGAAATAGGAAAATTTGCATCTGGTGAAAGGGAGAAGCATGGAATGGATATATGGGCAAGAAGAACCTACGACATGATCAGCCATCACAGATTAGTCGTAATAGATGGAATAAGGAATTATGAGGAGGTTGAGTACTTCGCCACGAATATGACTAATTTCAGTATAGTTGCAATATTTGCTAACCGGTTCACCAGGCTGCAGAGAATACTAAAAAGAAACAGGCCAGACGATATCCAAAACATGGAAGGACTAATAGCAAGGGATAACAGAGAACTCACATGGGGCATCGGAAAGGTGATTGCTCTATCAGATTATATGATAGTCAATGATGCAACTCTTGAAGATTTTAGAGAAAAATCGTCTAATCTGATCAGGGTTATAACAGTTAAAGGAGAATATTAAGCACTGCTATGCAACATATGAGTAATTGCTGAAGAACTTTTCAGACTTATGCACAAAAAAGTTCTGATCCTTCAGAGAGGAGAGAATCTCAGATAAGGATTTTGGAATGGCAGAGCATCAACATAATCATCAATTGAGACCAGAAACGTATCTGTATAGTTGGTCGAAAAACATTTTTCCGAAAGTTTGTGGTTTGTTTCCAAATTTTTCGGTTTGAATATTATCAAAATAAATCCTCTCTGGATGAGGCATTAGTCCTATTACATTTCCCTTTTTATTGGAGAGTCCTGCTATACCCATGAATGATCCGTTTGGGTTCCAGGGATACTCAGATTCGGATCCGTCAGGTGCAGAATAGACAAAAGGTATCTGGTTTTCCCTTTCCAGTTTCTCGTATTCATCCTTGTTCCTAAACATGACTCTCCCTTCACTGTGGGCAACAGGAACAAGCCACCTGGCATCTTGTTTGGAAAATTCTTTCATGATCACATTCTTTGATTTGATCCTGACGTAGGTATATCTGCATTCGAAACGTCCTGATTTATTTACAGTAAGAGCCACTTCCCTCTCCTTATTGCCTTCTGTATCAGGCAAAATGCCCATCTCCGTAAGCACCTGAAAGCCGTTGCAAATTCCGATAACCGGTCTCTCGCTCTCTATATACTCCATCATCTCCTCTCCTCTGGAGGAAAGAAGTCTGGACCCAAATATGGCACCAGCCCTGACATAGTCTCCAGCCGAAAAACCTCCTGGAATAAAAATTAAAGAAAAATCATTCAGTTTGCGTTTCCCGGATTCCAGTTCCTTCACATGGACATATTCAGGATCAAATCCAGAATACCTGAGCGAAAAGAAAGACTCCTCTTCGCAGTTTGTGCCCTCCATTCGCAGGATGGCAGCTTTAAATCTAACTGAATCTTTAAAGGGTGAGCTCACTGGCCGCCCCTTCTCTCCTTGGCCTTCATTCTCAGGCCGGTATAGCCGCACTTTCTGCATCTTAGTGCCTTTGGAGAATTCCTGGCATCGCAACGCATGCATATTTTCTTGTTCAACCTTCTTTCGACTGCTTCTGGAAATGCCATTTTTAATTACCTTCTGATTATCTATATTCAATCTGGATGAATGAACCTATCCGTTAATCCCAGACAATATAAATAAATATCTCAGGTGTAAGTAGTGGTGACCTGCTGTTCTGACTTGGCATTTACCAAGCAAGCTGTACGTTTATGTCGCACCATTACGCTTAAACTAGAATGTTCAGAGGGACCATATCATCCCTGAGAATATTATTAAACTCCCGTTCCATAAGATAAAGTGCATAATCTTCTGCTAGTAATAATCATCGAAGCCTTAATGACGCTTCTAATAACATATTTTGTCTACTATATCATCGAAAGTGCAACATCTTTTCAGTTCAGGAATTATTCTTTTGTTACTATAATACTTACAATGATGGCAGGGATGCTGGGGTCATTCACAATATACGTATCCACACCCTACAGCTTTTTTGACACAATTCTTTCGCTGAGTTTCTCTATGTTCACGATGGCAGTCGTGGTATCAGCATTACTCTGGATGGTTACCTCGGAGATCAAATTCTCGATATCCAGAGCAGGATACTATGCAATAGTATGTTTACTTCTATGGAACGAGATTTCCATGGGTGTTTTTTCATACATACTGGTTTATGGTATTGGCGCTTCTACTGGAGGGTCTGACAGTATAGTCGGGGTCATAGACGCTTTAAGCACTGGAATCAATTCAGTATTCTTTATATTACCAATGGCGGCAGAGATGATATTTTTGATTCTTCTGATCAAACCGAGGCTCCTATACGCCGTGATATTCACATCCATTCTTTTCATGGGTATCGCAGATCCTGCAATAGACGGAATTGGAGAACTATTGCCTTTTGGGATCATTGCAAGTGCATCGATTATGCTTTTTTACATGATACTTATTGTTGCTCTGATCTCCAGAAAAGGCTCCATATTATTTGAGAGCGATCTCAAGATTTTGATTGAATTATTCATCATATACTCCCTCATTTCGGTTGGACTCTTCGTTGGATCAATGAATCCGTTCTCTTCGATGACGTCCTGGATAGTAAACGCTTTTTCAATGCTCGTATCCATGGGCTTCTACTTCCTACTGACAATCAAACGCAGGGACAAGCAGGCAGATAAACCCCTGGCGACAGTCAGCAACACTGTTATTGGAACTCTGCTTGTGTTCACGTTTGTATCTGGGCTCCTATCTGTAATGTCTATAGCGGTTTACTTTGTCCCATCCCTAATCTAGTATCAACAACGCGTATCATTCTCTTTTCCATTCGGTTTATCTTGGGCGAGCTTAGACTTCCTGCAACCACATAGTAGATAATTGTGTACCTGTATTCTTGAGCCTTGAATCCTTTGGATCGCTTGAAAGCAGTTCTGATCCTGTTGCTCAACCCTCTACAACAGCAGAATTTATCCATGTCATGATGGAAACGGGGATGCCATTAGGAAATGTTCCTTATCGTACATGGGAATGAATACATGGGAATGAATTGCTGAAATCAGCATAAACTACACACTACAAACTGAAAAGATCCACATTCCCAATATTATTCAATAGAGTTTTGGTCAGCAATCCGATGGTGACAATTCAACTTAATATAGGAATATAGAATATAAAAGAATGTCCATGATCTACCTTCAGATCATAATTGCAGCATTTATGGCTTCAGTAAACATTCTAATCATTTATGATCTGAAAAACACCAGAAACACAACGCTTGGAATCTATATTTCCGGGATGATGGGTCTTATGAATATCCTTGGTTATGCAATAATAACCCATTCTGCCATTCTCCCTGTTATTTTCATAAATGCTGCCTACATGTCTTTCGGTCTCTTCCCCGTTCTGACTAAGAAGGAACTGCAAAGAAAAACTGGAGTTCTGGTCTTTGGAGTTGTGATGGTACTGTCAGAAATTGCTATGGGGGCGTTCTTTATTGCATGGACTGAGAACCATGGAGTTGGTCTTGAACAGGCTGTTGAAAATCCGTGGTTCGCTTACGTTATGCTGTCTGAGATGGCTTTTTCCGCCCTATATAGAAATAAGGATGAAAACAGAAAAATCTTGAGGACATATTTCAGTTCGCAGAGAAACTACCTCTTTGCATTTCTTGCGATGATGGCTCTTATGCCTATATCTTTTCCCAACAATGCAGCTTATGTCATCGGATCAATCTGGGAAACTGCAGTTATAATGATACTTTCAACGGTGCTGATTTATGAAACCCTTTACAGGCAGAGGTTAAGGAAAACACAGGAAACCTCAATGTCCCTAGAGATGATGATCCTATTTACCATTATGATGATTGGAGAATTCACCTACTTCATCTATTCAACATGGATCATTTTCGATATAGCTGTAGTTGCTGGAATGGTTTGGTTCATATACAGAGCTACTGGAGGTAAACCAGATACCGAGACAAACTATCTCAGCGATCAGAAATGGTCCTTTTCTTTCATAGCTCTGACATTCGTGATGGAATGGTTCATGGGAGCTGTTCTGGCTATAGCAGCCGGGTACCTGGGGCGCGGTGTCTCAGGGTTCACTGCATCACTTTTCCTTCCATGGCAGTCAGGAGGATATTTATCTTATCCTATTGACCTGTTTAACCTGTTTGTTTCTGTTACTGCCAGTCCCTGGTTCCTTATAATGATGGGAACAGAGATGGGGATACTTGCAGTATCCAAACTATTCGGATCTCACAACAGGGAAAACAGGGTTAGGATAGCCTTGATGATCGGTGCTTATTTTATTTATAGTATTTATCTGCCAAGTTTTTCATCAATCTCATCAGATCTTCCCCGTATACCATATATGTGGAGCATGGGGATAGGCACTCTCGGGCCTGTAACAAGCGGCGTTTTGTTCATCGGTATAATCGGAACATATGTGGTATCAGCATCGCTTTCGCTTCTCTTCGGGTCCAGGCAGGTTTGTTCTGTTACTTGCACAGCCCCGCTAATGTATCAGGGCACTTTTTATGACTCTCTTAAAAGATATAACAGAACTTCGAGTCTTGGTAAAAAGACCTTGACGTCTAAGATCAAGCCATGGTTTAGATTTTCAGTGATTTCGGTTTCTATATTTGTCCTGTTTTCAGCGGTGATATCGTACCTCAATTCAGTTGGCGTGATAACCTTTACCATCTTGGGCACAGACATGTCAGTTCTCGTATACACATTATGGTTCAACCTGCTTTGGTATGTGGTGTTTGTATCAATTCCATTCATGGGCACATATGCATGCGTGACGCAGGGATGGTGCTACTGGGGCACATTCAACCAGATGATGGGGTATCTGGGATTTTTTAGGCTCAAGGTAAAGGACGCAAATACATGTGCAACATGCAAGACGGTTGATTGTGCCTCAGCCTGCCCTGTTGGACTCACGGACATGCGGGCATCATTCATAAAGAAGGGATCGTTCAAGGCATTCAAGTGCGTTGGTGTGGGAGACTGCGTTGAGGCTTGTCCATACGACAACATCTTCTTCTACGATGTAAGGGGATTTGTTAAGGAAAGGATCAGCCATAATCCCGCAAAGCCAAAGGGCGTAATTGACATGGAAAGCTTTATCAGTAATTCTGAGGAATAGAAGGGCTGGATATGCAAAAGGATCATATTGTAAGCTTTAGTTCTCCTGGCGAATAGTATTTGAGAATTTTCTGCCGGATTTTATTTTCTGACTGTAAAAAACTTTGCGAACTCAGTCAGAAAAACATCCTACAGACATTTTTATAGTTTAGAAAATGGAAAGTATGAAAAGATATTATTAAGAACTGGGGTCTTAATCCATGTCTCTGGTGTTTTCCTTCAATTTCTTTGATTTCTTTGGATAGTCAATGTTTTCAAACTTTCCCTGAAGTTTAGCAATCACCTTGGGAAGGGTTGTGTATTCCATCTCTGAATCAGGGAGCCTGTGAGGCTCAAATGGGCCCATTCTTCTGAGGTAATCAACAATGTTCACTGCAGTTGTCCTTGCACCATCGAATGCCGGATCGTCGAACATATCTACAGGTCCAGACAGCTTGCCATCCTTCAAAACAAAACCCAAAGCGATCACTCTTGGGGGTCCGTCAAATCTAGTCATTTTTGAATCTTTCATTCCAACTGGCATAAGAGGGCCATTGAATGATCCTCTCATCCATCCTGAGACCAGGTAAGGATGTGAAAAAGCCTCAAGAGACTCTCCGGAAGCAGGAAGACCGGACTGGATTCTTACAATACCGGCAGGGTCATCCTTTCCCACATACTCCCCTGCAATCAGTGAAAGTTTGTCGGTCGATACAACCGCTACATTCTCGTCCGGCAACTTCTCATGGGACGGTTTCGTAAATATTCTCTTTATGACATACCTGCTCTTGGACCCTATCATTGCAAGTACATCATAACTCAGTTCAGGAGTGGGCAATTCTATTTTTTTGCCATTGATGATATCCCAGATCTCAAAGATGAATCCCTCATGCATATTCGGATCAATAACTAATCCTGGTGTATTAAAAGGATCTGCAAACATCTTGTATATGGGATAATTGAACGCACCAGGTTCTGTCTTATCCATCATATAAACTATAAATGGCTCAGATTTTCTGGGAGTTATTTCCATTTCTGCTATTCCCGGTCCCATTCCCTTGATGTTGCCCGAGAATGCATCCTTGAGTAAATCCTGTCCAGCACCATAAAGTCCGGCTTTTTTGGCGACCTCAGTACCAGACTTGAACGCATCCCAGGCGAGTTGATGGACTTCAGGAGAATTGATCCCCTTGTTGTGGATCATTGTGATCTGAATATCATCTCCAACATGTGAGATGAAGAAATCACTCAGGATGTTTTTTGAGTTCTCTTTTACAAATCTTTTCACTTCTTCTACTACGGGTGCAAAAACAACCGTGTGACCGGGTAGGCTACCTATATCTGCTTTAATGTGGCTGATTGTTGTTTTCATCAATTCATCATGGTCATTTAGATTAAAATTCTTTTGTATCTGGAATGCGTTTTGAATGCAACAGAAAAATCACGAACAACAGATTATTCTGTTAAGCCATTGAAGACAATCCGGGTTCCTCAGAGATGACGCTTACAGCGCTTCGAAGATGCAATAAGGCAATTGGCATGATCATTCAACTGTGTGCTGAATATAACAAATGAGACAGTGTATTCACTATGTTCGGTGACGGATTCTGGACTAAAAGGAATAGACATCGTAATCATAAGTTGTATTTTCTATTTCTAAACAAACTATTTTAATTGCTATGCAATGACCCATAGTTAAATATGGGCCAGCTAGACATCAATATTGTAATAGGTGGGCCGCAGGGTGGAGGAATAGACACCTCGGCCAACATGATTATTAGAGCGTTCGCGTATGCCGGAATGGACGTGTTTTCCGTGAGGGAGTTCCACTCAAACATTAAGGGAAGACACAGCTATGTGCACATCAGGGCCAAGGACGATAAGGTCAGATCTCTGAAATACCCCGCTGAAATGCTGGTAGCTCTTGATCCAGACACAATATTTGAACACCATGAGGACGTTTCAACGGGTACCATGGTTATCTATGACAGTGCCTTTGAGGGTTCAGATCTTGGTCAGGCAAGGATGATAATGAGGGACACCCAGAAGGGAATAAAGGAGACTCTCGAGAAGGCAGGCTATAAGACCAATGTGAAAGGAATGCTTGAGTATATGCAGAAAAAGGGAGGAAAACTAGTTCCGATCTCATTTGACTCAGTACTTTCACCGGTGGTCACAGATGGTCCTACCACACGTTATTTCAACACCTTTGGAGCTGCCGTAACAATGAGCCTTGTAGGTATTGAGAAGAGTTCTATGGAAGATGCTATAAGGTATGTTTTTGGCAACAAGGAATCCGTTCTCAAGACCAATCTTGCAGTGGTCGACAAAGCCTACGAGTACTGCGAAACAAATAAACTGGTTGGTAGAAAGATTAAAAAGGTGCACAGAGAATCGAGGATTATCCTTACAGGGAATGATGGTGCAGCAATTGGGAAAATAATGGGCGGACTTAGATTTCAGACATACTATCCAATCACACCGGCATCTGATGAAAGCACTATAATGGAAGAACATGAAGATCTGAAATGGCTGGAGAATGAGGTCGATAAATTAAGTAAAGGAGGAGTTGTTGTAGTACAGACGGAAGATGAGCTTTCTGCCATTACAATGGCTACCGGAGCTGCACTTACTGGTACAAGAAGCGCAACTGCAACGAGCGGTCCAGGGTTTTCATTGATGTCTGAGGCAATCTCATTCTCAGGAATGGACGAGGTACCCCTGGTTGTCACAATGTATCAGCGCGGAGGTCCAAGTACTGGTCTCCCTACCAGAAACGGTCAGGCCGATCTTTTGTTTGCAATGCATACCGGGCATGGAGAATTTCCAAGAATTGTCTTAGCTTCAGGCGATGTGGAGGAAACAATATATGATTCCATGAAAGCTCTGAATTATGCTCAGAAATATCAGGTTCCGGTGATACATCTGATAGACAAGAACCTTGCCAACACTTCAGAAATACTGGATGGAATAGATACTAAACGCGTGAAACTTGAGATTCCGGAGATAATTCCACAGAACGATGGATTCAAAAGGTTCAGCCTCGATACTGAGAATGGCATTTCTAAGATGGGAGCCTTCGGAAAGAATATATTCTGGATCACCGGCGACGAACACGACGAAACGGGTCATGTTACAGAAGACGCAAGAATGAGAGATCTCCAGATGGAGAAAAGATTCAGGAAACTCGACACTGCAGAAAAAGAAATACCCATTGAAGATAAAGCAATTATATTTGGGGAGAAGAAGGCAGACGTCACTTTTGTTTCCTGGGGATCTCAGAAAGGACCAATTCTTGATGCAATGAACGAACTTAAGAAAGCAGGCATCAGTAGCAATTTCCTATATCTCAAAATGTTCATTCCTTTTCCGTCAGATTTTGTACACGATTTTCTTTCGTCAAGTAAACTGGTTATCGATGTGGAGAGTAATATGACTGGACAGGCTGCTCAGGTAATTACACAGAATACAGGCCTAAAAATAAACAACTATATTCTCAAGTATAACGGCAGACACGTTACAGAAGATGAACTTGTTGATGCAGTGAAAAAGATATCAAAGAATGGAGTAAAAAAGGTGGTGTTGATAAATGGCGCATAATTTTAGAAGTGACGTTGCAATAGACTGGTGCCCTGGATGTGGTGATTTTGGGATTCTGAACTCGATACAGCAGGCTTTGACAGAACTGAACTTTGGTGCTAACGATGTGGTTGTAGTTTCAGGTATTGGGTGTTCAGGGAAGACCCCGCATTACATAAACGTGGCAGGGGCGCATACCCTGCATGGTCGTTCCATACCCTATGCGACTGGAGTGAAACTTTCGAATCCCAAGTTGAAGGTATTGGTTACGGGAGGCGATGGTGATCTGATGAGCATCGGTGCAGGTCACTTTGTGGGAGAGGGAAGAAGAAACACGGGTTTAACAGTGATCCTCTTTGACAACGAAGTATACGGTCTGACCAAGGGACAGGCTGCACCCACTATGCAGATGGGGCAGAGGACAAAGAGTCTCACCAAACCGAACATGTTTGGAAGGGTCAACCCAATCTCGCTTGCGCTCACAAGCGGTTACTCTTTTGTTGCCAGAGGATTTTCCTTCGATGGCAAGCAGCTTAAGGAGATAATCAAAAGGGGGATACTACATGAAGGATCTTCTTTAATCGATGTACTTCAGCCATGTCCTACCTATAACAACATAAACACGATGGAATGGTACAGAAAGAGAGTATACAGGCTAGAAGACGACAAGACCTGGGATCCAGTTGTAAAGAACGACGCTTCAAACCTGGAAGATGTTTTCCAGAGAGCATATTCAAAGGCAGGAGAATGGGAAGATAGGATCCCCACCGGAATTTTCTATGAAAACAACACTATACCGAGTTTTCCCAAGCGGATAAACGAATATGTTCCACGTTATCTTGAGAATCCCCCTTCAGACCAGAAAATATCTGACTCGGATGGTTACACTATTGTTGACCCGATGAAGACGTTTTCCGAGAAAATCGTGGAAACAATCAAATAATTTTACCGGCATCACGGGTTCCTCGTTCAGGAACCTGTTTTACCTAGATATTTTAAGGAAAATGAAACAATAACTTTTTACACTTTGAACTATTTGCAATTTATGGCGAAAATAGGTTTAACATGGCACGGTCATGCGTGCTTTAGCATTGATATGGGTACAAAGATAATAGTGGACCCATTCCTCAACGGAAACCCTCTTGCTGATATCAAACCTTCACAGGTGAAGGCTGATGTTGTAGTGGTAACTCATGCGCATTCCGATCATCTTGGGGATGCCATTGAGATATGCAAGGCCAACTCTGCAGAACTTGTCACAATGGTTGAACTTGCATGGTCTCTTTCCGAGAAGAACGACTGGCTGAAGGCTCATGATATCAATATTAGTGGATCGACCACCGTCAAGGGAGTGAAAATCAGTGCGGTACCAGCTCATCACAGCTCCAGTTTCGACGGATCATATGCGGGTCCACCTATGGGTGTGGTGATTGGTAATAACTTCAGGATTTACCACGCAGGAGATACCGGAATTGTCAAGGACATGGAGGTCCTGGGCGATTATTACAAACCACAGGTCTCACTTCTTCCAATAGGGGGTCACTATACAATGGGACCGGAAGAAGCAGCGTATGCTACTGGAATGATCCGGTCGAGGTACACAATACCAATGCATTACAATACATTCGACAAGATCAAGGCAGATCCAATGCTGTTCAGCAAACTCGTAAAGGAAAAGGGGTCATCTGAAGTGATAGTTGCCCAGGTTGGCAAGGAGTTAGTATTTGACGAAGGCGGTAAAAGGCTGGAATAAATTCCTTTCCGACTTTAAGATAGACAGGATAAGATACGATAAAACAATAGGATCTTTCGCACCTGTCAGATCGCATGTTGACAACATGGTTTCAGGAAAGGATTACTGGCAGGTCTCAACGGACGAGCTTGCATATATTTTCGCTGCGACGAAACTTCTGAAGGCCAGTAAAGTTGTGGAAACTGGCATAGGTCCCGGCACAACTAGCTTTGCCATCCTTGATGCGCTGAAAGAGGCCAATGGAAAGCTTTATAGTTTCGATCTTGGAGTGAGCTATGGAGAATCTGACACGAGACCTGTTGGATTTGTGGTTCCCCAGGATATGAGGTCTAAATGGACCATAACACTTGGAAACAGCAAAGAAACACTCATTCCCGTGTTGAACAGAATATCACCGATAGACATATTTTTTCACGATTCTGATCACAGCTACAATCATGTGATGTTCGAACTGAAGACTGCCTCAAAATACCTGATAAAAGATGGTTTGATTATGGTCGATAACTATGACTGGTCCGATGCACCAGTGGACTTCTCAAAAGAGAACGGTTATGAACTGGTGCCAATAGTGGATGATCTGGCTTTCCTATATAAACTATAAATCCTCAGGCTTCGCATCAAAAACATCATCAATATCTTCGTTCATTGAAGTATTTTTATCCGATGCTTCTTCCTGGGATCCGTCGAAAGGGTAGAATCTGGACTGTTTTCCCATTCCCGTTCCCCTGAATGATTCCAGGCTTTCATCTTCAAGGATGTATTGCTTGATCCTACCGTTGTTCTCAGGTACCTGAATCAATCTGGTCCTTCCATGTCTACCCATGCTCTTGATCCTTGTTATAATGAGTCCATTATCATCCAGGTCAGAAACAATATCGCTCACCCTCCTTGAGGTGAGCGGAGAGAATCCAAGTTCACTGCATATATTTCTGTAATTCTCATATATCTCTCCACTGAACATTGGCCTTTTATCCATCTCCTGTGTGACAACAGTACTTAACAGTACTATCTTTGAGTGCAGTGGAAGACCGTTGACTGATTCTTTCAAAAGATCAGTTTCAAGCTTCTCTCTCGCCTTGTTTACCTCTGCTTCAGTGACCTTTTCCTTGTTTTCCCTTATCGTAATATCAATTGCTATGCGCATCAGGTCAAGAGCTTTCCTGGCATCACCATGTTCCTGTGCGCCAATGGCAGCACAGAGGTTGATTGCAGAGTCTTCAAGGACCTGGTCCTTGACAACACTCTGGGTCCTGAATTTTAGAATATCTCTGAGTTCAGACGCATTGTAAGGATTGAACATTATGCTCTCCTGCCCCAGCCTGCTGGAAACCCTGGAATCAAGTTCCTGCACAAAGTTAGTATTGTTTGTTATCCCTATGATCGAAACAAACGGAAAAGGTGAATCTTCACACATCTTGAGGATAACATAAAGTGAATCCCCGCCATTCTTCTCAGTCAGCTTATCAATCTCGTCAAGGATAATTATGATATTCTTGTTCATCAGCTTCAGTCTTTTCAGAAGTTCTGAATAAATCCTGTCCAGTGGCCAGCCCATGGGAGGAATCTGTTCACCATCACCACCAATTGACTGTACTATTGATACAAGGATAGAATAGGGGCTATCAAAGATCTGGCAATTTATGTATGCAACAGAATTCTTGTCTCCGCTTGCCTCCAGCAGCATTGACGCGACATATCTTGCCGTGGAGGTCTTCCCAGTGCCAGTCTTACCATAAAGCATGATGTTTGAAGGCCTGGATCCACGCATAAGACTGCCGAGGAGGGATGTCAGCTGCTCGATCTCCTTTTCTCTGTGAGGAAGATTCCCGGGAACAAATGAAACTCCCAGTGAAGATAGATCGCCAATCAGTATGGGGTTATCTTTCTTCAAATTCAAAAACGGATTAGCCATCAGATCAGGATTCATGGAAAGATATAACCTGAATAAAGGTTTTGAATCTATTACAGGAATTTTGTTATTTTAAAAACACTTATTTAAAGGGTTGTGCATTTGAGCCTTCTGATTTTTTTATTACGCCCACTAAATACATTGAACCTGCAACAAGTATATGATCAAAGTGTGCCTTTGCATATTCAACAGCCTCAATAGGATCTTGAATCACATGCTTTTCCCGGAAAATATTTCCAGAAATCTCGGAAATCATCTCAGGTTTTGCAGCCCTGTCAGGTTCATCCGGGGTTGTGAATATAACCTCATCGCTGATCGGTCTTATTGCCCTTAGGAAAGAAAATATGTCCTTGTCTGCCATCATTCCAATTACAAGAACCGGTTTTTCCCTGAAGATTCTCTTATAATTGTATGTCAGCGTATCTGCTGCCTGAGGATTATGAGCACTATCCACCATAATAAAAGGAGATTTTGATATTATCTCCATTCTTCCAGGCCATCTTGTATTTGCTATTCCCCTCTCTATTTTTTTCCTTCCAGGGTTAAAATCATCAGACTGTTCCAGGGCCAGAACCGCGTTACTGATGTTCTCTGTCTGGAATTCCCCTACCAGATCGGTGTGTATATGATATGTGTCCATGCTAGTGATTAGATCAAAAGAGGTACCATCTTCAGACTCAATGACGTTTTTAACCGAGCATTCCTTCACCCTGAGCAGAAGTTTGCTCTCTCTGACATCTGATATTCTTTTTATTTCCTTTATCACCGCTGCTTTCGTATCACCAAGGACCACCGGCCTCCCGTTCTTGATTATTCCTCCCTTTTCCCACGCGATAGATTCGAGCGAACAGCCAAGTTTGTCTGCATGCTCGTATCCAATAGTGGTGATGACACTCACTTCTGGAGTTATGATGTTTGTCGAATCTAGTCTTCCTCCAAGGCCGACTTCTATTGACGCAACACTATCATGTCTACTACGGAAATAATCGAAGGCGAGGAGTGTAGTAGTCTCGAAGAAGGTCGGGTTCCTAACAGTCATCCTAAGTTTTTCGATAAGTTCTTTGTTGGAAGCTATAAACTTTTCAACATATTCGTCAGGGATCATTGTCCTTCCAGACACTATTCTCTCGTTAAAATCGATTAGATGCGGAGATGTATATAGCCCAGTTTCAGTCTTTTCCTGCAATGCGTTGTAAATAAATGCTGATGTGGACCCCTTTCCGTTGGTACCAGTTACATGGAAGGATCTGAAGGAATTCTCTGGATTGTCAAGATATTTTGCAAAATCCCTCATCACTGTCAGATCTAATTTAATGCCTTCCCGCTTGAGGTTATACAGGAAATCAAGATCCACTGAGGACATCGAAAGGAGATATTAGGCACTTAATTATATCTTATGCATTCTGAAGAGTTTGCGAGCCTTACTAACTGTCTCTTAGAATTAATCTGATTTATCCAGATAAAAAGTTGTCATCTCAGCTTTGTGATCTAGCCTGCGCTGTAAACGCCGGTATCCTTTGCTATCTCTGTAGTTCGTTCCCTTGCCTTTTAAATTCCTTATCATTCTCCATACTTCCCGCCCGTACAATAATGATCCACGTCAGCATGAGTAAATGGATCAAAATTAAACCGGCGATCTGGATCACTTTTATCCCGGTGAAAATGCACAAGAATCAACCGGCTATGACACACGTGTTTCTCATCTAGATATTTACCTGCCTTTGTAAGTGCAATAATTGTCTATGAAAATAATATATAATTATGTAAATGCATCGCTCCCTTTTAGTCTCCTTTCTTGCAGAAAGGCACTTCACGATCGCAATCTTAAAAAAATAATAAATAATAGTACCATTTTCTGTACGCATGGCTACAGAAGCACTCTATCTTTCCGATCCATATCTGAAAGAAGCTGAGGGAAAGGTCGTGATGGTTGAGTTCACTGATCTGGTAGTAGACAGGTCTGTCTTCTTCCCGACAGGAGAGGGTCAACCCAATGATAAGGGAGAGGTAACGATAGATGGGAAAAAGTTTACAATAGTGGATACTTGGAAGGACGGGCTTTGGATACATCTAATGTCCCTGGACACCTATCCTCAGGATATTGCAGGAAAGACGGTTAAACAGAGCATAGACTGGGGCATCCGATACGGCCACATGAAGTTCAGAACTGCACTTTACATCATAAGTGGACTTGCATACAAGAAATACAATGCACAAGTGAGAATAAACCAGACCTACGAGGATTATGCGTGGATTGACATTATGGTTGATAACATAACCGAGGAGATGGTGAAGGAATTTGAATCTGAAACAAACGCCATCATAAACTCAGGGATCGACATAAAGTACTCATTCATGACAAGGGAACAGTTTTCCAGGGACACTGAACTGATGGGATTTGTCAAAAACAAAATTCCTGACTATGAATCCATAAAGGTGGCAAAAATTGGTGATCTTCCTCCAATGCCAGATCTCGGTACACAGGTGAGGAACACAAAGGAAGTTGGAGGAATAAAGATAAAAACCACGCTTGTGAAAGGTAAGATCAGCAACAGGCTGATCATAAACCTGGTCTGAATCGGCGCGGATTGATGTATCGTAGCGATGCAGTACCTTCACAACGCTTCGTTCTTACAACCTAAACAAATTAATCCATTGATTGCATTAGCCGATGGATGTCCTTAAGGGATTCTCTAGCAGAACTTTCCGAATTTGTGGGCTGGATTGGAATCTTATCGGCTATTTTCATATTTCTGGTTTTTCTACCTCAAATTTTGTCCAATATTAGTTCTTCAGTCTCTTATATTGAATCAACCACTTCAACAGGATATAATATCTCATCTTTCCTACTGGTGATCCTCCTTTTTGTTGGTACAGTTCTCCCCATTCTTTCCATTTTGTTTCTGGTCAGACCCATGAGTAACTCGATATCCAGGGAGTCTTCAAAGAGAAGCAGAGGTGACTTTTTCATATTCTTTTCTATTCTCGTGCTGTTGGATCTTGCTCTCTCCTTCATTCTGACTGAAATTTATCCATCGCTAAGTACTCCAGATTCTTTTATAGTAAGCAAGCCCGTTTACATTGGCCTTGTTGATTATTATTTTAACTGGCTAGCTGTGGAATTTGTCATGTTGGAACTGATCCCATTGATTCTGATCACAATTATTGCGCTGTGGTCAATTAAGAAACTTTCCATCAAGGCAGTAATAAAACCAAATCTCTCCAAGGGATCACTTCTGCTTGGTGTACTTCTGCCAGCATGGGTTCTGTCAAATTTCCTCTTATTTTTTTCACTTGGATATTCAACAGACTATGTAGCAGACTTTATTTCTGTTTCAGTGACAGTCTTGTTCGTCATGATCATTTACCTGAGGTTCGGTCTGAACGAAGCATTTCTGGTATCGTATGTTCTCAATGTTCTCACAACGGTCTCAGATGTGGTTGCAGTGCATGGAAACGTAGTCAACAATTTAATAGGGATAAGTATCACCACACTCATATTGCTCTGGGCAACAGTTGGAATTCTTGGTCTCGGATACAGCATATTTCACTACTACCAAAACTCAACGAAATTGAAGGATGCCAGTCGGAATAGATCCAAATCGAGGATTCCTGAAATCATTGAAAAAGATCTCTGGATTAGGACTTCATGCCCTACCTGTGGTGGAACCACGTTCAAGGTTCAGGATGATTTCAGCCTTCTCTGCAATAACTGTAAAAGTGTTGTGGAAAGCAATTACGAAGGGCCAATGAACATTAAGGTTGAATTCAGGAGAAACTTGCGGTGACCTCCTCTCTGTGATCTTACAGAGGTTTCCCATTCCAAAGCTTTGCTGACGGAATCCCCATGGGCCTGAATTCCCCTCGGTGCGAATGTATTTTATCCACAATGCTAGGCCACCTGACTTTACTGATGCAGGCTAAATCTCCTATCGCAACCATTAATGGAGTAATATGCAACACTACCACTCTTGCTTCTGTTTGCCAGCAGACAGAAAATACGTTGATTTTGAATATTACCAGGTTTGATCTCATCCCATATCTTGCAAAAGGGGACTTTCGGCTCACATAATCTAAAACTAAAAAATTATGTAATAGCATTATTTCACTCTATCTGTCATCAGGGACGTCTAGGTTCCTTTGTATATGGCCATTTTCTCTTGATTTATAGTAAAACCATGCTGAATAGAAGAGTGGCAGACTGAACACGAAAACAACAGAATAAAATGCCGCCATTTCAAAAAGAAACCCTCCAACCACGGAACCTATTATGAATCCTACAGCGAAGAGCCCCTCATAGTAAAATATACCCATCTCCGGTGATGAAGTGCCCGAGGTATATGAGAGTACCCTTCCAAAGGCTAGACTGCTGCCTACAGATGCAACTGCAGCTATTCCCACGATAAACCAGTCTACGTTGTAAATCAAAAGGAATAAAGGTGTTGCAAGAAGAAGTGAAGAGAGAATTACAGTCCTAGTAATGTTCTTCAAGGGTTTCGTGCTCATTATCGCAAAACCAAAAGCGAGGATCATGGGCGGAACGAATGAGGCAATACCTATTTCAATATATTGCAGCCCTGAAACTCTCAGATATGGGATCATTACATAGTAAAAGAATCCAGAAAAGACTCCAGCGAATAGCATAGGAAGCACCATTATGAGCTTCGGCATTCCAGAATCTTTCTTCCTAGCGAATTTCTTCTCTTCAGGGATGAACAGCAAACCAAGTATAAATGAAACAGATGCGATTATGAAAATGGGTCGAAAGCCCAGGTATTCAAGCACAACTCCAGCAACTAACGGAACAATGAGATTTGGGATCCCCCAAGCAGTTGAATATTTCTCCGATACAACAGGATCGTCCGAATAACCCAGGCTGATCTCCACAGTGATCCAGAAGACAGCCTGAAGGATATCAGTAATGCACACAAGAATAATGAAAATATAGGAATCATGTACGAAAAATAACAGAGAAAGCACCGAGAGTCCTGTAACAGACATTATGATTCTGTTCCTGAACCCAAGGACTGAAAATTTTGTATAAAGATAAGATATTATTATAAATGGAACTGAAAAGAATATTCCAAGCAGCCCTATATCTGAATATGTGTAGTTATAACGGAGAGCAAGAAGGGGGAAAACAAAGCTTATGCTGAACCAGCCAACGGAAAAGAATGTACTTAGCGCCATAAGGTTGAAATTCTTGTTAGTGCGTATGGCCTCTTTTCTGAACAAATTCTCACAACTTCACTCTAACGAAAGACCTTACTAGAAATTAGATTCCAGATCTCCATTAACTTAGATTAGCTTATCGATCTTTATTCCATCATCATCGAGGAATGCTATGATGTCATCTGGTGAAAGATTAAGCCTCTGAATAATCTTTTTTGGGAGTGTAATTCTGTATGATGACCCTTTGGAAGACACATGCGCGACATCGATAATCTGCCTTTTCGTCATAATTAATATAATGACGATTTAGGATAAATACATTATCTCTAACCAATAGAATTTATGCGACTATTCACTAATTTCATCATGTATGAAGGAATCACAAAAATGCTGACAATAAAGATTAGGTAAACGTTTACCAGTGTTGATCAAAGTTGGAAGACACAACTTTCTGCGATGCAGTGTATGAAGCATTTCTTTTTTATATCGGCTAAGATTACAGGTAGGAGAAAATGGTAACAAAACCGGCAAGAATGTATACTAAAATAAGCGGTCCTGCTTATACCCGAAGGGAATTCATGGGTGGAGTTCCTTATCCTAAAATCACGACTTTCATTCAAGGAAATCAGAAGAAGGACTTTGATGTTGAGATGGAGTTAATTGCCAAGGAATCGTGTCAGATAAGGCATACAGCCTTGGAGGCTGCAAGGGTTTCTGTCAACAGGAAGCTTGCAGAACTTGTAGGCGTTGAAAATTTCTTCCTTCAGATAAGGCCCTACCCTCATCACGTGCTTAGAGAACATAAGATGGCTACAGGAGCTGGAGCGGATAGAATATCTAGCGGAATGAGCATGGCTTTTGGAAGGCCCGTAGGGACAGCGGCTAGGGTGAGCGCAAATGATATTATCATGGTAGCGAGAATCAATATGCCACAGGCCAGGATTCTCAAGGATATCTTGCACAAAGCCTCTTTCAAGCTACCGACTCCTTGTTACATTAAAATAACCAAGCCTGAGTCTGCCCAGATTTAAGAGCAATTCAGGATATTCAATTTTACCAGGTATTTTTTCAATAAGTGAAAATCGATTCCTGAAATATTTTAGAGAATATCCGTAGCACTTTCCCTGCTTCCAATGAAATCCTGAATAAATTTTGCTGCAAGCATAGAGGTGTTTCCATTATCATATAGTGGAGTCATTTCAACAATGTCAAAGCCAATGGAATTTCTAGCGAATCTGTTAAGGATCTTTTTTACGTCTGTATCCTTAAGTCCATAAGGCTCTGGTGTACCAACTCCGGGAGCAAATGCGGGATCAATGCCATCCATATCGATTGAGAAATAAATTTTCTCGGATGCAAAGTCATTCATATCGTCGATAATGCTGTCGATACCCCTTTTACGGACATCTGATGAAAACACAAATCTGACATCATTGAATCTTTTAGATTCATATTCTTCCTTCGAAACTGATCTGGTTCCTATGGATATAATTCTATTCTTTCCAAGTACTTCCAGAGATCTTCTGGTTACGCAGGCATGGTTTAAGGGATTTCCCATGTAACTGTCCCTGAAATCAGAGTGAGCATCAATGATGACCATCGCACATTCAGAGAAATTGCGAATAGCACCAACAGTGATTGAATGCTCACCACCCAGCATTATTGGGATTTTTCCATCTTTTTTTATGATAGAAACTATAGTTCCAACTGTATAAACATTTTCAGCAACGTCCTCTCCAACGATAGCATCTCCAAGATCACAAATCTTAAGATCCGGGAAATTTACGTTATAAAATGGATCAAACGACTCAAGATTGTCATACGCCTTCCTGATACTATTCGGAGCAAGTCTCGATCCCCTGCGGTAACTGGAAGTCCCATCAAAAGGAACTCCAAACACAACATACTTTGAGTCATAGTATGAAGAGACAGCATCTGGCAATTTGAGGTGAGAAAAGAAACCATCTAGTTCTGGAACATTATCTTCCGTTTTCCCATTGCCTCCCAGTATGAAATTTCTGTACCGGGCTTTACCCTGTCTACAATATCGTCTTCCAGAGGTATAACAAAGGTCTCGAAGGTTTCAGAATCCATCAGTTGTGCCTCCTTGTTGGCTACGGAAAGCACCTGAGCATTCTTTTTCTCAATAATAGGGACCTTCACCTTATGCTTGACCGGATAGACAACGCTGTGCTTCTGGTTGTCGAATATCCCTATCGCGACAATCCTTCCTTTTGCTTCTCCATGTTTACCGGGTTTCGACATGGTTATTTCCATAATCTTGCATGGAGAGTCATCAATCAACATGTATCTTCCAACCTTTAATTCTCTGACTTCGGCTTCCTGCCAACTCATTGATTATCAGAGGGAAATATATCATGCATTTAAATAGTTATCAGATTGGATCCTATTTTTACATGTAACCTGAATATCATTTAGCAAAAATAGCGTGAATAATTCTATCCGAATTGGGAACTTTGACCGGAATTATCTTTGGAATGCACAATTTAGTTTCTCAGTCCCTGGATCGATTATGTCAGGGGTTTCTAGCTTTACAGGGGAAATACAAAACCTGCACTCTCGCTAAAGTTAAATAGAGTATAACAATAAACGGTCGAAGCATAAATGCCTAAACCTGGAGTTTCCATAGTTAAGCCAATGGACGTTCTTCGACAGTCTATTGACAAAGGCGTAATGGTAGAGGTGAAGGGTAAACGCTTATATTCAGGAGTGCTTGAAGGATATGACGTTTATATGAACCTGGTTATCAAGAACGCAGGAGAAGTTATTAACGATCAGAACGTTGGTGTACATCAGCGCATACTAGTAAGAGGAGACAATGTGATATATATATCTCCGTCATCAGGTGATTGACAATGAGTAATGGAACAGCCGTAATGGGCAAAATGGGAAAGAAGAAAGTTCATATTACATGCAGGAGATGTGGAAAACATACGTACCACATTAGGGAAAAGAGGTGCTCTTCCTGTGGGTTCCCCGACCCCAGAATCAGATCATACCATTGGGCAAAAGCCAGATGAACATTGTGCCGTAGTTGGCATTTACGGCAAAGATCAAGCATTCTACGACCTGCTTGTGTCATTGAAAGCGTTGCAGCACAGAGGCCAGGAAAGTGCGGGAATTGCCACGTATGACGGTTCTGTTGTGCATCTCAAGAAGGGTATGGGGCTCGTTTCAGAGGTTTTTCCCGAAAGAGAAGGTCTCACTTATGCATCCCTGTCAGGGAATGTCGGAATTGGTCATACAAGGTACTCTACTCAGGGAACTAAAACTATTGAGAATGCCGGTCCGTTTGTTATCTCAAATTCAATAGGTTATATGGCACTCTCCCACAACGGTGAGATAACTAATGCTGAATCTCTGAAGGAGGAACTCAAAAAGAAAGGATCAGCGTTTCTGACTTCATCTGACACGGAAGTCATGCTTATGGAACTTTCTAGGGAAATCGTTGAGAAGGGTATTAAAAATGGTTTTAGAGCCGCCATTTCAAAACTGAAGGGCGCTTATGCGGTTACGGTAATGATAAACGACAGGATATTTGGGCTCAGGGACCCGCTGGGGATAAGACCGCTGGTTGTGGGAAAGGTCAGGGATAATTATGTCATAGCCTCAGAGAGTTGCGTCTTTGAATCCCTCGACGGTGAAATGATCAGAGACATAAATCCTGGAGAACTGGTAGAAATAACAAGCGATGGGATAGAATCAGTATTCACCGTCAACAATGGCAAAACAGCGCACTGTATGTTTGAATACGTTTATTTCGCAAGGCCTGACAGCGTAATCGACAACAGAGAAGTATTTACTGTTAGGACAGAGATTGGTAAGATGCTTGCCAGAGAATATCCGGTTGATGCTGATGTCGTAATTCCAGTTCCAGACTCAGGCCGTGCCCAGGCACTCGGGTTTTCTAATGAATCCGGAATACCTTACAGTGAAGGACTAATCAAGAACAGGTATTCTGGAAGAACTTTTATAATGCCTACACAAAAGAGCCGATCTGCGGCCGTAAAGCTCAAGCTGAACCCTATAAAGTCAGTAATTTCAGGAAAGAAAGTTGTGCTTGTTGACGACAGCATAATCAGGGGAAATACCATCAAGCATATCGTTTCCATGCTCAAGAGGAGCGGCGCTACTGAAATTCATATTCGTGTAGGATCACCACCAATTACTCATGCTTGCTATTTCGGAGTCGATATGAAGACAAAGGACCAGTTTGTTGCCACCGGCAAGATAGTTGAGCAGATAAGGGAAGAGATTGGTGCCGATAGCCTTGGTTATCTCTCAATTCAGAACCTCACGAAAGCGATTGGAAAACCTGCCAGAGCTTTATGTCTGGGGTGTCTCACCGGTGAATACCCTGTGAACATTGCAGGTGAAAAATACTCATATCAGGCAGAACTTGAAGGTTACCAGGTCTCATGATCTGATCCTCATCTTTTGAGATATTGCTTTCTTCATTGATTCGATGTCGATTCTTGTGTGTGCGTAATCAGCTCTTATTGCTATGGCCAGTTTGTTGGCTATCGTTCTTGCCACCCTTCCCCTGTACTTTGGGGGAAGGTTAGCCAGGCCCGGGTACTTGAATATAACGCCATGCTTTGGATTTCTTGTGCCCCGTCTCATGTGACTGAAAAAGGCTTTTTCTGCACCAATAATCTGGAGGGTGCCTGCAGGCATTTTGATCATTTTCTTGAGACCGCCTGATATAACAAGAAAGTCTATGGAAAGATCAACACCAAGTAATTCGGTGACATTGGGAAACGCAATCTTTACTCTTTCAGAAAGAAAGCTGTTTACGCTGTCCCTCAGATCACACACATTTAGTCCTGCCTCGGAGATCGACTCCATGATTGGCAGCATGCTGCTCTCTTCCTGCGCAGGTTTGAAATTCCTTATGTAAATACACGGGTCCTGGTTGGTTTTATCGTATCCAGCAAGAATCCCAAACCCCTGAATTTTCTCGTAATAGGAGTTTATGATCTTATGCAACTCGTTCCTGAATGTACCAAGCTTCACAATGTACATGTCATCTGTGAACTCTTCCTTTATCCTTTTTTTCTCGTATTCCAGTATAAGACTCCTCAAATCTGGGATGTTTCTGAGGTTTGTTATTCCATCTTCCGTTATGGGGATTTTTCCTTCCCTCAGGTCTTGGAATATTTCCATGTACCCGGTTTCCAAATTTTTGAACTTTTTTATTCCTTCCCTGGTTTCCGTACCGTACCATTTCACTTTTTCTTGGTTCACCATGCTTTTCACTCACATCAGGCGGGTCTATAAGAACCCTGTCAAAGTCAACCACCTTCACATCCGATATTTCATCTGCGGAAGTGAGCATGATTCCAGTTCCAACCACGCTGTTATCTTCAGAGATGACACATACCCTGTCTCCTTTCACTGGGTTTCCAATGACAGCTTTTATTCCTCCAGGATACAGATCCGATCCATGTGCAATCGTGCTCATTGCAGATTTCTTGATGACTATCTTTGGCTTGTTACTGAAGAGGAATATCGGAGGGATCAGAATCTTACGCAATAGCCTGTCTTCACCTTTCTTGATCAATTCTGCGGCATCGCTAACATCTTGCATCGTCACGCACATATTCTCTGTGAAAGGGCCTGTAGATATTCTCCTGAGTTCTTCAAGCTGCCCTCCACCCGACGCCACGTACCCAATGTCGACGCACAGTGTTCTTATATATGTTCCAGAATCACATCTGACTTTGAAAAGGACTTCTCTTCCCTTCATCTCAAGTATTTCCAGTGAATAGATTCTCCTTTTTCTTAGTGTCCTTGCAACAGCGGATCTGACAGGAGGAATCTGGTATATTTCATCTGTGAACAAGGCAAATACCTCCCTCACCTTCTTCTCGTCTACATCACCATGGAATCTCATCACACCAACGTATTCCTTGGGATCTTCATGGGCAATATCTATGAGTCTTGTTGAATGTCCAAGAGCCATTACGAGAACACCAGAAACGCTAGGGTCAAGTGTCCCAATGTGTCCGACCCTTTCCACATTAAGCATCGTCCTGACCCAATAGTCGATCTGATGGCTTGTAGGACCCTTTGGTTTGTCTATGACTATAAAGCCGTTCAATTCCTCAGCACGTATGGTTGATTCCTGCATATATAATGTCAGCCCCCTCTTCTGCTGAGATTTTTGTGGTGTCGACTATGATGTCATAATACTCCGGAATCCTGTAATCAACTCCATAATACTTCATGTACCTCTTGAGTTCAGAATCCTCCCTTTCCTTAACTGTCTTCAAAACATTATCCCTAGTACCGCCTTCTCGCTTCATCACTCTCTCGATCCTGGCATCGATGTCAGCGTCAATATATATTCTTGTTGCGTTTATTGCGTTTTTAGTTGCTATCCATCCTGCGAGTCGAGATTCAAGCACCAGATTCTCCCTTGTAACTAATAATTGAAGAAGAAATTGATCCTGTTGCTTATCAATTTCAGGGTTTGATTCAGCGTACTTTCCGAACTCAGCAAGGGTCATGTTGTGTTTTCTCGCATTCTGCCGGAATATTTCACCGCCGGAGATGAATTCAATATGCAATTTCCTGGCCAGTAGAATACCAACGGTAGATTTTCCACTTCCTATGGGTCCGCTCAGAGTTATCTTCATTGGATCATATCTTGTGATGTCTGCCTTTCGGCTTTCTTGATCTTGTAACTGAAATCTATGTACTTTATTACCATAGTCGTGAAGTATCCTATTATGAGATTCGCAAACATGTAAATTGCAATCCATGTGGGGACTATCCACGCGGTAGAGGTTGCTATATTAACGTTTGTGCCCCACGGAACCGATATCAACTGGTAGGAAAGCGAATCCACAAAGATATACATCCAGATAAAGAACAGGAATATGAAGACTGTAAGCACCATCAGCGGCTTCATCGTATTCATGCTCACCATCTGACTTTCCATCATCATCTCGGTCTGCATCTTTCTCATTTTCTGTATTTTGTCACGCTTGTTCTCTTTCAAAGCTTCTCTATAAGCCTTGCTAAAAGCCCTGCTCCGAGCCTGAATTCTTCCCATTCTAAGCCAATCCGTGAAAAAGTATCTGGGGACTGAAAGAATTAGGCCTATTATTATCCCCGACACAATTATAGTGAGAATGGGGAAGTGCCCTCCAAAGCCTACCAGTGGGTAGAAAATAGAGTTGAGGCTTGATCCTATCACCACTCTGAGGGTGGGATTTGTGATGACTATGATCATTGCGAAACTGACCATAAGATAAACCATCTGAAATAGAAGGAACTTCTTCTGCTCAGGGCTCACCGGCGGTGGTGCATTACCTCTCTGCATGATCAGTCGCCCCCTGTCAATACCTTGACAATTCTGCTTGAGGCATAATCCGGGTTACCCTCAGGGTTTTTTACAAAATTCACTGTAGCTCCAGTGTAAACTGCATATGAAATGGCAAAACTTCGATTCACAGACTGGTGCTCTGCAATTTCCTCCGGACTGTCCTCATCCCTTTTTCTCGTAGCATCCCTGCTTCTTCTATCCTTAATCAAGCTAGGATCAGCTTCTATCAGGAAATACGATGACACTTTCAACTCCCGTAACACCCATTCCGGCAAACCTGGAAGATAGCCTTTTGGAGACTTAATTGCCATATGGGTATCGATTATGACGTTATCCATTTTTCCTATTGCAGCTGAAGCTTTCTTCTGAAGATTGATCTGGGTATCCACATTCAGTTTCCTGAGCTCATCTCTGTCTTTCACAAGGTTGATTTCCTTAGCCATTTCAAACATCAGTGTACCGTAATTGATAATGTCGTAATGCGTCTGCTTGGACACTATTGCCAATACTGTAGATTTGCCCACCCCCGCGACGCCAGATATGATAACTCTCATTTACGCCCCCGCAAAGAACTGTCTTATTACAGGATGCATTTCCATTAATTGTTCTTTTCCCAGTGCCTCATAGAATTGAATCACTATTCCTACGGCAAGCAGAAGACCAGTCCCACTGGTATCTCCTACTGTTCCGATAAGGTTTGCACTAGCGGCGAGAAGTCCTACGGCAGCACCACTGAACACAGTCACGGCCGGAATGTACTTCTTCAGGACACGTTCCATAATCTTGGGATCCCTCCTGAAACCGGGAATCTGCATCCCACTTGATTGGATCTGCTTCGCTACAGCACCTGCCCCCATGTTTGTGGTCTCTATCCAGAATTTCGCAAAGATAACGCTGAAAACAACCATGAATCCAACGAATGCCAGGATATGGATCGTTTCATCCAACGCAGTGTGGCCAAAGAGTATATTGCTGTAAACTGACGGACTAATAATAGGGAAAAGCCAGTCTGCGAGACCGTTTGGCGATGAGAGATAAAATGCGAGTCCGCCGGTTGGCGTCGTATTGGATATAGCGCTTCCATATGTTGAAAGCTGCGCAGCAGTGGGATATGAACCAAGCAACGGATTATGTCCTAAAAGTGGTATATGACTCAGGACCGGACTGTTCCAGAACAAGAGGGTCCACATAGCAACATTTGCGAGGAGCGCGGTTGCAAGTATCACAGGTATATTTGATGCATAAAATAGCTGTATCGGATACCTCCCTCTGGCACCCCGGACCCTCTCATGGGCTATGGGCAGCTCTATCTTGCTGCTCTGGAAATATGCCACTATGAAGAATATAAGTAAAGTACCCAGTAGAGCAGTGATGGGGTTAACGGGAGCAAAAAGCAGTCTCTCTATCCCGGTATTATAAAGATATGATGAGGACGAATTGAATATAATGTAAAAGAGCTTGGGAATGGTTCCTGCGGGGGGGTTATTCAGGCTTAGTGGCAGGGTATTGGATGTAGGCAGCCAGTTTATAGCTCCCGTGAAGAGCTGCTGTGAGACTCCTGCAGCTATGAACAGCGAAATCCCGGATCCTATTCCGTACTTTGAAACGAGTTCATCGAACAGGAAAACCAGATATGTTCCAAAAAACAGTTGAGATATTATGATTGTCTGTGCGAGAAATTCACCATACCCAGGAAACGTTGTATTCAACGATGAAACAAGTCCAGCATCGGGAACAAGATATCCAAAGGCTTGCGGTATTGCCTCCACAAAAATCATTATTATGATCAGAAGTTTCTGGACACCCTGATAAACAGCCTTGTCCTCGGAGTTCTGCAGATCAAGGTTAAAGATTTTGGCTCCAGAGAAGAGCTGCATCACTATACTTGCAGTGACTATAGGCCCTATTCCCAGATCCATAAGAGATCCAGATGCCCCTGCAAATATTGCTCTGAATGAGGCAAATACATCGACTGTCTGAGACGTGTTCAGACCGTAAATGTAGATGTTGGTCAGGACGAAATAAAGTACAACTACGAGTGCAGTCCAGAATATCTTCCACTTGAACTGTACATGACCTTTCGCTTTCTTTACAGCTGGTAGCTTTGAAGTAAGGTATTCAAGCCCATACAGCTTGCTCTTTTTTGGTCCTGCATAGCTGAATACAAGGTAAGAAAGACCGAATATCGGAAAGGTTAGTACGGCAGCAATTATTAAGGATATATAGTCATATTTTCCGAAATAAGCAAATGCAATAATCTCAATAATATAGAGTATCGCGATGGGAATAGCCGCTCGTTTATTCCTCTGTATCTGATCCATCTACCTCTACCGTAGTTCCGTAAGCAGAAAGCTTGTTTATAGCCTTTTCTGTAGCCTCCGGTATTATGATTCTGGACTTCATCCTGAATTCCCCTGATCCAAGTAGTTTGTGGTATCCAGCGGTCTTAAGGTCTATCTCTGCAATACCGTTTTGATCATTCACGAAACCCCTGGATTTGAGATTGTCAATAATGGAAGCCAGTTCGCCCAGCGAGAGCGGAATCTTAGGTTCTCCGGGATGGTGACTCGTAAATCCATGACCTCCGTAGTGCTCAGGATCGTATTTCACCATCCAGATCCACCGGTGTTTTCCCAGTCCGGCCATACCAGACCCCCCTCTTTTTCCCTTTCCCCGGCCGGCTTTCATGCCACGTCCATAGTGGCCACCTCTCTGTTTCTTAGTTCTGGTTCTTACCATTTAAATCCTCTCCCGGTATTAGCATCCTTTTGATCAGGCTGTTGATCTCTTTTCCACGATAGCCTAGCGTACCACCTGCACCATAAGGTCTTCTGATATATTCGAGACCCTTCCGCGGAGGATGAAGTCTCAATACAGGCACGACCCCTTCAAGGTTTCCGTATTTCACCTTTCCGTCCATAATCGCCTGGGCAAGTTCAGAATAACCGGAAACTCCAGCCACCTGCTTTATCATTTCTTCAGTCAGTCGCTTATGCCCCTGTACCATAGATCTATACCTTAGTGCAAGTTCCAAAGTCTCCGCATCTATCTCTCCCCATGTAGCATAATCCTTGAACGCATGAAGCATCCCTCTTGTTTCTGGGGTATCATCAAGAAAAACCATGTGGTTTATCTTGTGAAGACGCAGAAGTTCTCCTGTTTTCTTTGCGCTGGGTTTCACTCCAGTGCTTCCTCTAATCCTTATGACTGCTAACATTTAAAACACTCCCCACATATATCGGTGTACTCAGAATTATCGAAGGGTTAACCTTTATCTTTGATGTCTGAACAAGAGCATCAAAGGTTGCCAGTGCGTAATTCACTGTAGTCTTTGTATGACCTTTGGCAAACCCCCAGGCATCTTCTATTCCTGCCATTTCAAGAATGACTTTGGCAATATCCCCTACTGCTCTACCTACTCCTCTCGGCGCAGGTTTCAGAGTCACGCGGACAGATCCGGAGGACCCGTTCACTTCGAATGGGAGTGTGTGTGCTCTTCCACAACCGCATTCCCAAGACCCGCAGCCTCTCTTGACCTCTACAATGTGCAATTTTGCATTGTTGACAGCCTTTCTGATTGCTGGAGCAGCCTCTTTTGCTCTTCCTCTGCCCACGCCAACATAACCGTCTCCGTTGCCTACCACCGCAGTTATGGAATAGCTCATCCTTCTACCTGAGTCAGTCATTCTCTGTGCACGTTCAACATCCAGAACCTCGTCCTTCAGTTCAGGAAGAAGAAAATCGATGATCTCGAATTCCTTCAATGGCAACTTGCTCCTGATAACTTCTGAAATCGTATTTATTTTGCCTTCAGAGACCAGTCTTCCCAGTCTCGTTCTTGGAGTCCATTGTTCTTCGCTCATATTACCTCTTCCACCTTTTTCTTGTAACTGTCAAAATTCTTCTTTATGTCATCTTTGTGCTTCAGATGACTGCCCTGGAGTCTCTTACTGTCAGGGAGAATCGAGTCGTCGTGCGGTATGTTCCCACCAGCGTCTGCATACCCCTTTACTGCGGCAGATATTCTTCCACCCTTGATCATCCTCCTTCTTCCGGTGTCAAGTATCACCTCATCTATTCCTGATTTTCCTGCGAATTTGCCTGCTGCAAAACCCATCAGATAGAATGAGGCAATGCTGTTTCCCTTGATCTCCAGTCCCATTTTTTCAAGTGTTCTTGGGGTTATAGTTTTGATTATATGATCGCCCTCTTCCTTGAATTCGACCAACTGGACAACTCCGCTTTTGGAAGTTGGCCTGACAACGAGTCTCGGCAATCCAGACTTAACCAGTTTGTACCTCTTTCTGTAATCTGTCAGACCTCTTCTTTCTCTCTTAAACTGTCTTGGTGTCTTCATTTCACTTCACCCGATGCTCCGGCCTTAATGTGTGTTACCAGTTGAGCTCTCGACTGTATTGTTCCTCCCTTGATGAAACGGTAATATTTCCTGTATAGCTTTCTGTCAATCTGCCCGCTCTGTTTCATCTTCAGCAACTCATCCCTGAGCGACCTGATGGTCTTTACCCATCTTGACTTTCTTGGGAATCTGGCATACTTTGTACCCCTGACAGACCCAGGCCCCCTTCTTCTTTCTTTGGCTTTCTGCTGAATCCTGTGTCTGAATCTGGCACCTGAGTTTCCCTTTGCCGGTTTTGCCTGAATAACGTTTCTCCGGATGAGTGCCCTGATATCAGATCGGGTGGCAGACTCCAGTATATCCTCAGCAGAGTTAGTATCAATCCATACTCTGGAAGTACCTACTTTTAACAAATCTGCCGCTATTTTTCTTGCAGTTTCAGATCTCAATCATTTCACCTCTCTGTTGAGGACCTTTATTTTTAGTTCGTCCGCTCTGTTCTCTATCATTTCTCTCTTGCGTGATCCTACCGATGATCCTATCCTGACTGCAAACCTTGTTCTGTCTACAGAATCAAGTTCAGCTGTGGTGTGAACAAGTATTTCCCTGTATCCTGAAGGATGAAGTCCCCTGACCGATGCAGGCCCCCTGTATCCTGCGTCAACTATTGGCGGTCTCCTGGCCTGCTGTTCTCTCTGCTTTGAATGCTTTCCTCTCGGTTTTCTCCACGATTCACCTAGTCTCTTGTACCTGAACCATTCCTGTCTTCTGAATTCAACTCTTCTTCTTGCACGTTCAGTTTTATATCTGAGTAACATCCTGTCTTTACTGCTCATGGTTTGCTTTGCTTCAGACACTGCTCTCGCCTCCAAGTAAATATATTCCATCCTGGAATACCCTCAGATCGAAACCTTTTATCTTGGTAGCCCGTTCAATATTGGAGGCTGTATGTCCAATTTCCTCTCGATCTATTCCAGTTATTGTCACCCTGTCTCCTTTGACCGAGACCTTGCAGCTGCCCACAATCTGGGCAGATCTTGCTGATCTTTCTCCAAGGAAATTTTCAATTACTGTCTTATCGCCTTTTACGGAAACCCTCATTGGGAAATGTGTGTAGTCAATCTTCATTTCATACTGATACCCTTCAGTGACACCCTTGAACAGAAGTTTTGTAATGGAACTCCACGTACCCAGAATGGCTCTGTTCCTATTGTTATTCTTGGAAATACTGAAAATAAGCTTGTTACCCGATAGTTCAACTCTAACGAAGTTGTCTCTGAAAGTTCTCCTTGTCTCACCCTTGGGACCTGATATTGTTAGCAATCCACCGTCAAGGGTAACTTTTATTGATTTCGGTATTTCCACTTCTTCCATTTTCTCAAATTTGATCATCTGCTTCACCTAATATATCCACGCAAGGAGCTTGCCTCCAAGACCATTCTTCCTAGCTTCTACGTGACTCATAACTCCCCTTGTAGTAGTCATTATTATGATCCCGAAGTCCTGTGCCGGAAGATAACGTGACTCGTATTTTTCAAGCGTTTTAATCTTCACAGGAAACCTTGGTTTGATAACGCCACAATTGTTGATAGTGTCACTCAATGTGATCTTGAATTTGCTGCCCATCCTGTCCTCTATGACCTCAAAACTTTTCAGATAGTTGTAGTCCTGCATAACTCTCAGCACTCTTCCTGTCATCCTAGCTGCAGGAGATACCTCGATTTGATGAATCCCTATCTTTGAAGCATTCTTAATCTGGTTTATTATATCATTCAACGGATCATGTCTCATATAATCACCTCAGCTGTACTTCCTGAATCCAAGCGAAGGAGCAGTTTCCCTGAAACATTGCCTGCAAAGCCTCAACCCATACCGCCTCACCAAGCCTCTCTTTCTTCCACACCGCTTGCATCCATCCTTCCTTCCAAACTTCTTTTTTGGTTCCAATTTGATCTTTGCCAATTTTTCACCCTACCGTTGAGACTCCAAAATTCTTCTTCAGATATTCCAGAGACTCCTCTTTGGATACCCTGATCTTTGAAGGCAAGCTTCTCTGGTTGATCTTTCTTCTGGCTACCCTGTAACCGCCTCTCCTCTTGAACACTATTGCTATATCCATCCCAAAGATACCTATTTCCGGATCATACTTCAGTCCTTCAAATTCTGTATAATCTGGTATGCCAAAATAAGCATTTCCCTGCTTATCAAACGAATATATAGGAATCTTGTTTCCTTTTGCGAAGAATGCCCTCTTAAGGAATTCATTCGCCTCGTCTCCTCTCAAGGTGACTTTTACGCCTATTGTGAGTCCCTTTCTAATGTTGAATTCCCTGACTGTTTTCTTCCCCGTGGTTAATACTGGTTTCTTCTTTGTCAGGAGTGTAGTGACCTTGGCAGCTTTGTTAAGCCGATCTCCTGTCTGGCCAACGCCTATATTTAGTACGACTTTGTCTATAATGACCTCTTCCATTGGATTCATTAGTTCTCAACCTCTGAAATTTCATACTGGAATTTATTGTTTCCAATGACAAATGCATAATCGACCACCGTACCAAAGCCTTCTTCAAGAGTAAGCATGTTTGAGTGCGATGATTCCTTCACCTCTATCTTCTTCACTGTAGCAATCTTTCCTACATGGGACCCGCCGGTGAGGAAAACCTTGTTGCCCGGCTGCAACTTGAGCACCTGCTCTATTTTTTTGTCCGGCAGGGATACCAGCAGAACATCGCCAGGTTTGAGATCCTTGTTTTCAGAAAGGATATTCTGTCCGTCATGGAACGATATCAAATATTTGCCCGCACCTTCATCTTTTTTGCCCACTATCTTCACAAGCTTCGATCCGGATCTTTCGCTCTTCTCTTTTACGAGAGTCAGCCTACCCTTCGTATCGTACTGAACCCTGTAATCAACGTCAAGGCCATTTATGTGAATAAGATCCATAAAACCAACAGAGTAGCGTCTTTCCTTTACTATTTTTCCGTCGATTCTGACCTTTCCGGAGTTTATGATCCTCGTTACCTCTCTCTCCTTGTCACCAAGGTGAAGATAGTCCCTAAGAACAGTAATCAGCGCAATACTCTCATCTTTCTTATGCTTTCCAATGCTTGGAGTAACACCCCAGAAGTGAACCTTACGTGGAATGTTGACCACGCGCGATACCATCATCCTTTTAGTTCTGTTAATTGTCAGTATCTTCACCTTCCTTATTTTCTTCTGTTTCCTCTACTGTAACAGACTTTTCTTCTTGATCTTCAATTTTTGTAGTCTCATTCTCTGTCTGCGCTGGTTCTGCTGATGGCTCGGATAACTCTGGAGAGGTCTCAGCTGGAGGTTCTTCTACTATTACTCTGTTTCTCCTTTTAGCCATTTCCTTGATTCTTTCCAACCTTTCAGGTTTTGAAAGGTCAAGTCTGGTAATGACGACCTGATTAGGTCTTACTGGTTTCTCTTTCTGCTTCCCGTCAGCCTTTGTCAATGTCACACCATCCACAACAAGCGTGGAATGGACATGATCCACGGAATCTACCTTCCCACCCTCAGTCTTCCTCGAGCCAGATTTGACAAGCACTATATCTCCCTTGATAATTGGAAAATGAGATATTCCGTATTTCTTCTTTAAATCCTTGCTCAGTGATACATTTATTTTAGATTTCATTATCAACCACTCCTCACACTATAGTCGATGCAATGGCGGCGATTCTCGGCCATCTCTCCGATGCTTCCCTGGCCACCGGTCCCTTAATCTCGGATCCGCGTACTTCTCCTTCAGGAGTCACGAGCACAGCTGCATTATCTTCGAATTCGACCATTACGCCATCAGACCTGCGGAAAGGTCTCCTCTGTCTTATTACCACCGCGTAAACGACCTTGCTCCTCATCTCTGGAGTACCCTTCTTTACTGTTGCGATAAATAAATCGCCGACTCCAGCAGCGGGAATTCTCCTGGCAACGCCATGGTAAGCTTTCACATTGATAAGACTGATAACCTTAGCGCCAGTGTTGTCTGCGCAGGTCATTGTTGCACCCAAAGGCAATCCTCTTTGTTGCCGGCCGGCTATACCTTTCATTCCATCACCTTTTCCACTACGACGTATGAAATAGTCTTGGAAAGCTTCCTGCACTCTGCTATCTTAACGCTGTCGCCGGGTGATAGTGAGATGCATCCCGGCACGTGAGCATGATATTTATGAAGTACTGTTATGTTCCTTTCATATTTTGGTACTCTCTTTCTTATGTTCCTAGTAATCACTGCGCTTCCAATCATGTTTGTAGATTCTACCTCTCCAGTGATCACTTGTCCCCTGACAACCAGTTCACCGTGGAATGGACATTTCTTGTCAGTGCACTCTGTTTCAGGGACTCTTACATTAAGTCCAATATTTGATTTCATTCTTAGTTCAACCTCTTTATTTTCCTTTCAATTCTATTGTAATTCTTTATCCTGTCCTCTGGGGTCATTGTTATCAGGTTACCTTCAATTATACTGTCCTGATCTTCGAATTTGAATTTAGCGATGTGTTTCGGGATAACACTTATTTTCCTTCCATTTGCAATCTTAATAGTGTTTTTGGTCTCATCAATGACGAGACCTGACTTCCCTATCATTGTCTGATTCCTGCTCCACACTACATTTACATTCTTTCCGATGAATTCATCAAAATAGCCTGACACCAATCAGATCACCTCAGTCTTAAAGCCCATTTCATCCAGGATTTTCTTTACTTCAGGCCTGTGATCGCCCTGAAGTTCAACAGTTTTTCCATCCTTTACAGTTCCGCCTGCTGCAACCTTTTTTTTGAGTATCTTTGCGATCTCATAGATATCCTCTTCCTTGGGATCTATGCCTTCGATTATTGTGACGTTTTTTCCGTACCTTCTCTTGTCCACACTGATCTTAATAGACTGCGAATCCCTTGAAAACCCATCCCACGGTTGCAATTCCTTTGGTATCCCTGTAAAGTTTTTATCCTTCATTTAAGAGTTTCCTCCGACCCTATTACGGTCATTATTCTCGCGATCTGTCTCCTGATCGATTTCATCTTGCCTGGACTGACAGGAGATCCACCCATTGCAACCGAAGCCCTCTCCTTCAACAGAAGCTGTTGAAGATTCTTCAGCTTGGATTTTATCTCTTCACTGCTCATTTCCCTTATCTGCTTGGCTCTCAGCTCCAGTTGAATCACCTCCTTTAATTTCATCAGTTGTTTTTTCAACAGGTCCTGGTGGAGAAACGTCGATCTCGTCTGGAAGTCTGTAATCAGAATTAAGAATTCCAACAGAAATACCAATAATTCCAAGTTTAAGTTTTGCAGCTGCAAATCCTCTGATCATACCTATTCTAGCTGGTTCTCCAGAGTATTTGATTGACCCGGAAATAAATTTCTGCGACCTGGCCCTTTCGCCGGAAAGTTTGCCCCCGATCCTAATTATGACTCCCTTACTCTTACTTTCAACAGTTCTTCTTAAGGCAGTGTTGCCAGCTCTTCTGTAGGACCATCCTTTTTCAAGTGTCAGGGCAATCTTCTTTGACACTATGTAAGGGTTGAGATCCGGCTTGTCCACTTCCTTAACCTCGATTTGAGGTGATTCCACCTTGAATACCTTTTCGAGATGTTCAGTGATTTCCTGGACCTTCATGCCTCTTCTACCTATCACCAGTCCAGGTTTATTCACGTGTAATGTTATGCTGTTACCGAATGGAGTTCTCTTTATCTCCATTCCTCCATATCCTGCAGTATCAGTTTCACTCTTGATGTATTCAGTTATAAGCAACCGGTTGACGGCGTCCTGTACAAATTTTCTTTCTTTCACTCTTTTACCTCCTCCAAAACCATGGAAATGTTAACCAGGTCTTTGACAAAAAGCCCAGCAGAGCCGTGCGCTTTCGGCCTGTACTTCTTAATCATCCTTCCCTTTGATGCCTCAACGTGCACCAGTCTGAGATTGTCTGTATCCAGTCCCTTGAATTCGGCATTCGCAACAGCGTTAAGGAAAGTTTGTTTGAAAGCCTTCATCGCTTTGACAGGATATCTGCCTGGGCCGACCCCTTTTCTGTGGGATACTGAATCGAGGTACCTGAAATATGGTACTGCAGTCCTTTTCTCAATAACTCCATCTATGATATCCCTGAGTTCTGATATATTCTTTCCGCGAAGGAAATGTGCGATGTTCACCGCATCCTTCAGGGATATGTCTTCCTCTACAGATCTGGAAATCGCATTTTTCTCAGGTAATTTTTCAATTGCATATCCTTTCATTTTCATCACTTCAACGGCATGAACTTGGAAGATCTCGTGGCTCCAACACCTGGTCCAGAGTGTTTCACCTCTTTTCTGGTCGTTGAATACTCTCCCAAATAATGTCCTATCATTTCAGGTTTGATTTCAAACTTGACGTACGAGTTTCCATTATAGACTTCTACTACCTTGCCAACGTATTTTGGTATTATAATCAGATCTCTGATATGAGTTTTCAGGGAAGCCTTGTTAGATTCGAGAAGTTTCTGGTGCATGGCTAGCTGATCATGATTCATCTCCCTGCTTAGTGTTCTTCTTGCGCGAGAAGGCAATATTTCGAGCAGGTCTTCCATGGGCATATTTTTCAATTCTTCGAGAGGGTATCCTCTATAGAGAAATTCTTTTGATCTTCCCATCACAACTTTCTGCGACTTTCGAGCCTTCCTCTTTATTGATTTGACTGATGCCTGTTTTTTAACTGCCATTAATCTTTCCTCCTCTGCGGTGAAAGCCTGCCCACCTTCCTTCCAGGCGGAGCTCCTCTAGCAACCGTACTTGGTCTTCCCACATGCTGATGGTTGCCCCCGCCATGTGGATGGTTAACTGCATTCATAGCAACGCCTCTTACAGTGTAAGGACGCTTAGCTTTGCTTTGCAGATAATGAATATGATTGCCGGCCTTAAGTATCGGTAGATCTCTTGCACCTGATCCTGCCACTATTCCAACTGTGGCCTTACAACCTGGATTGAATTTCCTGATTTTCCCAGAAGACAATTTGATTGAAACCCCTTCTCCATCATGACTTATTATTAGGGCCGATGAACCTGCAGTGCGGCAAAACTTGCCCCCATCGCCAGGCATGCTTTCAATATTATGTACTAACGATCCATCAGGGATTATTCCAAGGGTTGCTGTAATCCCTTTATTTATTTCTCCAGAAGTACCAGAAGAAATAGTTTGTCCTACGAAGGCTCCAGTAAATGCAAGCTGATAGTCTTTCTTACCATCCGAATCTTCAATAACCAGCAAAGGGGCATTCCTGCCAGGAGCATGAACGATATCCTTGACGGTGTATATGCCTGCACCAGGTAATTTAAGTGGAGTCACATGCCTGTGGCTTGGGCTCCTGTAGACTAATCCTCCCTTTCCTCTTCTTTGTGGAACTATATGTTTTCCCATTTCATCACCTCAGAATATTCCTATCCTTCCGCCGACATCCTCAGCAGAATATCCCTCTGCAAGAGAGACTATAGCTTTCTTTCCCCTCTTCGAGATTAAGATATTCACAGAGACAACTTTAACGTCGAATCTTTCCTCTACCTCCTTCTTTATCTGGTTGCGTTTAGCCTTTCGGTCTACCACAAAAGTGAGCTTGTTCTCCTTTTCCATCAAAAGCATGGATTTTTCTGTAGCAACCGGCGAATAAACAAATTGACTCATCGTATTTCCTCCAGTATTTTTATTGCATCATTCGTGTATATGGTCAATCTTCCTCCCTTTCCCCCTGGAGCAATCTTCCTGATACTGAGATTCCTTGCACTCGAAATCTCCACTCCAGGGATAGAAGCAAAGGCTCTGAGTTTCGATGTATCGCTACCCACAATCAGTACACTTCTTGGAGTTTTGTAAGTCCTTCCCCTCATTTTGCCTCTTCCTGCTCTTATTTTGGTCCCTTCCTTGGCTCTTTTCAGGTCATCATTGAGACCCATCTGCTCAAGGAAATATTCCGCATCCTTTGTTTTTTTAATTTCTTCGATGCTGCTGTCAGCGATCAGGGGGAGAGACAGGTCATCTGGTATCTTGTGACCTCGCTTCCTTACATAGTCAATAGAGGCGGTCATTGAAATTGCGGACCCCAAGGCTAATTTCCTCTCCTTCTTATTAATCCCTATGAATAGGTTTTTAGTGGATCTTGGAGAATGGGCGCTTCTGCCACCAACAAAACTCGCGTTTATAACCCCTCTTGAAGATCCTGCGACTCTCGGGATTCTTGACATACCATGGTTTGGCCCCAGATTATGGCCAACCTGACGCATGCCTGCAAACGAATATGACCCATATGGCTGCCTGTTTGATAGTGCACTAGACCTGAAAGCCTTTTCAATAAGATCAGTTCTTGGAGGAATTTCGAATATTTCTGGCACCTCTACTTCACCAACAACTTCTCCCTTAGATGAATATAATTTTGATTTCACTTCAATCACCCTGCTTCGATTCTATGGAAATATATGGTAGATTTATTTCCTTAACGGCCGGAACCTTAGCTCTGGCAGGCTCCCTTAACTTTATGAGTCTCTTGGAGGGGCCCGGTATGGATCCATGTAGCAATATGTAATCATTTCTTACTAGACCATAACCAAGATGGCCACCTTTTACGTTTACCATACTTACTTCTTCTTTTGTTCCATATTTCAAAATTCGTATGTTATGAGTAGTCCTCTGCTGATATCCCTTTTGTCCTGCCTGTGGAACTGTGTTCCTAACCCAGTCTGGATGCCAAGGACCAAGAGTACCTATCATTCTTCTGTGTTTTCTGTTTTTTCTTGGAAGAAGTTTGACACCAAATCTTTTCACGTGTCCGGTGAATCCTTTCCCCTTTGTAACTGCAATAACATCAACGAATTCTCCTGTTTTTGAAAAATCATTAAACGTAAGATCACTGCCAAGTTTCGACCTTGCATAGCTAAGTTTCTCCTCGTTTGATTCTCCACCTATCTTAACTTCAAATATATCAGGAGTTTTTGTGGGAATCCCTGTAACTAACTGTGGATTTGTATGAACAAGTAATCTAACTTCTGAGAAACTTCCTTTGAATTCCTTTGGAGTCGACTCCTTTCTACTTGGTATTCTCTTCATTAATTCAGGTTTCAAGGTTTTTGTCCATTCCTCATGAACTACCCTCAAACCATCAAGCGTTTCATCATATAGTCTTATAGCGATAACACTCAGGGGGGGGACCTCTATTATCGTGACCGCACTCATAAGATTCTGTCCTGCGGTTACACTATGCTGTCTATAATCGATCATTTCGACATGAGTCATTCCAACCTTGAAGCCTGCAAATGCCTGTATTTTTACTTTTCCAGCAATTTCAGGCCAGCTTCTGATTGACCCCTGTTGCTTTTTAGCCCTCACTCTAGGATAGTATGCTTTCGATCCCCTTCTGGGATGATGCGGTGTTGCCATCTATGATTTCACCCGAAATAACCGTTACACTTACTGATTATGCAAAATTTAGCGATAATCCACAGGGATGTTAGTAACATTGCCCTTCGTGTATGGTTAAGTAACGGGTTAAGGCAAGTCCGTATTTAAACCTTTACCGACATAGTAACTGGTCAGTTAAATATGCATTGGCCTTCGTCAGAACATATTTTTTGAACCGAAAGATCAATATACAATGAATTAAGTATATTAATAACATGATTTATCTGTCAGCAGAAACACCCAGAGATCAGGAAATTATGGAGAAATTTTAGAGAGCATATGTGAATCTTAAGAAAATAGTGGACAAACTATAGGAAGGAAATG
>JBBYJL010000062.1:0-7007 GCA_043196285.1 Thermoplasmataceae archaeon
AACGATCGCCCTTCTTGTACTGGTGCACCTCTGTCCAGCAGTGGCAAGTGCCCCGAATGCCACACCCTTTAGGGCAATAGTCAGGTCACTTTTGTCTGATACAATTGCGGCATTGTTACCGCCAAGCTCAAGCAGAGACTTACCAAGATGCCTTGAGACCGCCTCTGAAATGTGCTTACCTGTTGAAACCGATCCCGTGAATGAAACAAGCTTTATCCTCGGATCGTTAGCTATTAATTCGCCGATGACGCCACCGCTTCCGGTGACCATGTAGAATATGTCAGGATAATGAAGGCGCTTGATCACACGTTCCATGACTCTCATCACCGCAACCGCGGTAAGCGTTGCTTTCGAAGATGGTTTCCATATAACCGTGTCGCCTGTCACAGCTGCAATGAAGGCATTCCACGACCACACGGAGCAGGGAAAGTTAAACGAAGTTATGACTGAAATTGTTCCGAGGGGGTGCCATTGCTCGTACATTCTGTGCATCGGCCTTTCTGATGCTATTTCAAGTCCGTAAAGCTGTCTTGAGAGCCCGACAGCGAGATCTGCAATATCTATCATTTCCTGGATCTCACCCTCACCCTCTATTCTTGTTTTCCCAACTTCCACTGAAACAAGGCGGCCAAGCTTCTGCTTTTCCCTTCTGAGCTCGTTGCCTATCTCCCTTATGAGGGCTCCCCTTGCAGGAGGCGGCATGTCTGCCCACCTCTTGTTTGCCTCAGCTGCCCTTGCGACAACTGTCTCATACTCCTGTTTTGTAGTAGCTGTCACAATGCCAATTACGCTTCCATCGATTGGACTGTAGGATGTTATCTGTTCTTTTCCTGATCCTGTCCATTCTCCGTAATACGTACCATGATTGATCTTCTCCAGACCAACAGTCTCAATTATCTCGTTAAGTGAATATGAATTTCCCATGTGTACAGGATTGCAAATGGTAATAGAATATTATCTATTGAAGCCTGCCAGAAATACTTCAAAGGATCGCTGGGGGCTAAAGGAGCGGAATGAGATGCGTGATTTCCGTTCTATTCCATATAGATCTCTCTTCACTATGGTGCTCTCCTCCCTGAAGGATCAGAGATCTCGTGATCAAAAGAGTGTAAAAGAAGGAGAATGTTCAGGTTTAAATCGTTTTGAGAATATTCAGAAAAAACTATGATTGACAGGGCAGGATTACGCAATGGCGCTGATCCTATCGATCACAATTATTGAAAGGTCCATAAGAGTATCGAGATCAGGAGATTTTCCTGTATCCTTAAGCGAATCTATAGATTTCATCACATAATCCTTGGCCATCTGGAGCGAGTACTCTATTGACCCTGACTCGAGGAACAACTCCTTCAGTTTTTCTCTCTGGTTCTTGAGATTCGATTTATCGGTCAGTATAGATCTTATGGTTTCTGAAATACTGTCTTTTCTCGATAGAGCATGAATCACGGGCAGTGTTATTGCGGAATGTGCAATATCAACAAAAATGGGTTTACCAAGTGTTTCTTCGTTTCCTATAATATCGAGAATGTCGTCGGTTATCTGGAATGCCATTCCGAGATTCAGAGCAAATTCCCCTAGATCCTCAGCAGTCTTCTTATCCGCTCCCGCAGCCTCTGCGGCACCCCTTGCGCAGACGCTAAACAGATCCGCCGTTTTTCTGGAGATAATGTCCAGGTAAGTCCTCTCACTCATGTTGAGGTTTCCAAGATTATCGTATTCGAGAATCTGTCCTTCTGCCATCTTCATGGCACCCTGCGCCATTATTCTGGAAACCTCAGGACCGTATCTTGATGCAAGTTCGTATGCCTTTGTAAAAAGATAGTCCCCGACAACTATTGCATTATAGATGCCGTATTTTGATCCGAGAGTTTCCCTGCCTCTTCGCATATCAGAATTGTCAATAATATCGTCATGAATGAGACTGGCAGTGTGAACCAGTTCAGTTGCCACCGCAAGATCTAATATTTCTTCATATGGTTTATCACTGGCAATACTGTAACTTAATAAAGTAAGTATTGGACGGAGCCTTTTGCCACCTGCCTCGATCACATACTCCGACATCTTCTGAAGATCTTCCTGATCACAGGCTACGGATTCTACCAATCTCCGATTGATCTTTTCTACCCGTTCTCTGAGACTTGATTCCCATTCATGAAGATCCTTCATCAATACCAGTTTATGACCACATTGCACATTTGAATTTAATCCTTTACCGAAAAATAACAGTTGGACAAATCAACAAAATACTTCACAAACAGGCTTTCCGGAACGTGGACAAACTCAAATAAATTGAGTTTATCTAACAAGCATTATCTCGATCGAAGAGACCCTTGATTCTCCTCTTTCTCCCTGAATGGTTTCAGTGTCAAGGGTTATCTTGCCATATTTTACTTCATGAAGGAATTTATGTCTGGTGATCTCCGTTATGTCAACTGCTTTGCTGATCGACTTTCCGCGAGCTTTTACGGTGATATGATCTATGTTATTATTGAATTGTGTTACAATAGCCAGAACATAGTTCATAGTAGGCTTTTTTCCAACGTAGATGATGTTTTCCTCTGACATAATTGATCCGGATTGGATTTTCTCTCTTTATATAATTTTATCGCACAGCCATAAAGGTTCAGCTGTCTAAAATCATCCTGAATTAAACATCAAGGAGAGTTTTCCTCTCTCTTGGATTCAAGGACGCTGTATCCCTTTGTGAGGTCATTTCCGTTCATATCATGATCCTCCGGATACTTTCCTGTAAGTTATCATTATGTCATGAACCCACGTCAGTGTCTACTTCCTCAAGTTCTCGATTATTCTCTGATATTCTGTCTCGTCTATCTCGCCTTTTGCCAGCCTTTCCTTCGCTATGTCCTCGGCAGTTCCATGGTATGATAACGGACGATTCCATGCATGTTCACCCAATCCCTGAAGGAAGAAGTAGATGAAGATAAGCACGAAAATAAAAGTAATCGCACCAATTATTGGCATTATTATACCCATACCATAGAATCCATATGATCCCATCATTCCATACGGACCATAAGTACCATTTGCATAGCTCGCACCAAACAAGATGGATGCCACAATTGCCATCGCAGCGACCAACACGATCAGACCGATCAGTATCCATATCACGTTTTCTATTCTTTTTTCCATAGGTTGAAATATGCTGGAAGAGTTCTTAATAGATTTCAGAAACATGTTTCATGAAACTATCTGGAATAGGTTTCATCAAGTATTATTTCATTCGTTACTCCCTTCCTTATTTTAATTATTATCCCCTTTTCTTCAAGCGACGTCAGAGTTCTGGAAATTGTTGTTTTAGACATTGATGTTGCTGCCACGATTGCACTCTGAAGCATTCTGTTGCTGTTATCTTTAAGCATGTCAATTATCTCAAGTTCCGCATTGGAGAAAAACTCTCTCTTGAACTCTGGTTTATCAAAGGTTTGTTGCGTACTCTTGCGTACTTCATCATTTATGTAGGTAAATCTTTTCTGAAACAGGATTGAATATATTCTGACCATTCCCCTAAGTGAAAATGCTGATACCACTATATTGCTTGTGATTATAGCTATGAAAAGATAGAAAAATGAAGCAGACACAGCTCCTCTAATAAAAATTACAGTAACAAAGATTGACGTTGATACCGTTATGATCAGAATGGAAGTGACAAGTGAAATCGCATGTAAAATCAGGAGTTTGAAGCCGTAACTCGCCTGAACTGACTTGTTCTCTGCTTTCTGGTTCTTCACTGTTCCATCTTTATTAGTTTCCTTGATCACGTTGGCTACCAATAACAATAGAGATATCTTATATAGACATTGCATACGGTTCCGGAATACGTCAGATGAATGCCATAAAATAAGCAAATTCTTTAGGAAAGATCCATGAAACGTCAAACTTTGAATAGTCGGGTTGACTGAGTATGTTATGGCACTTCTCAAACCTGTTGTTGGCAGAAGCATAATCAGAAGATTCAAGGGTGGATCCGGTACCAAGCTTCCCCTGATTGCCGGCCACAAGCTACTTTACAGTTGTAACCTCAAATGCAAAATGTGCCCCTTCTGGAGACGTGAGGATGAGGATCTTCTTTCCTTTGAATATGAGGTCAAAATAATGAACTCCCTTAAGTCTGCAGGAGTATCGTTCATGGGATATGAGGGGGGAGAACCTCTTCTTAGAGGCGATATAGGTCAGATACTGGAGGAATCGTATCGAAGGTTTCATACTTCTATGGTCACCAACGGCTGGCTACTAAAAACCAAGCTGAAAGACATAGAAGAAAATCTCAATTACATGTTTGTTTCACTTGACGGAATAGGAGATGTTCATGACAAACTCAGAGGTGTATCCGGATCTTTCAGGAAGGCCGTGGATGGGATTGAGGCTGCCAGAGAAAGAATCCCAATGTCAATAAGCTCCACCATCACAAAGGAAAACATAGATCAGGCAGAGGCGCTTGTCAGGCTTGCGGTGAAGCTTGGAGTAAGCATAAATTTTCAGATTGCATATGACTATTCAACTGCTGAACAGATGTCACCGGAACAAAACCAGCTCAGAAAGACCATAGAACTTCTTAGAAACTTCAAGGATGCCGGTTACCCGATTCTAAATACCAGGGAATATTTTGACGCTATCATAAATTCATGGTTTGAAGGACAAAAGTGGAAGTGCAAACCTTGGCTGACCATCAACGTAGATCCTACTGGAGGGGTTGTGCAGCCATGTTACGTCCTGAATGAATACAACGGCTCTGTCAAGGTCTGGGATGTTGACATCAGGAAGCTGTGGAACAGCACAAATTGGGAAGTATATGAGTCCTGCAATAAATGTGCACTTGCATGTTACCTTGAACCTTCTTTATTTTCCTGGCACAAATTCTCAATGATCAGGGAAAGAATTTTGGACAACATGGTAGGCATGATACAGGAAATGTGATCCTGCAATCCTGGATATGCCATTACTGATTTTTATCATGACAGGCGGATGAGCGTATCTGTGTTCTCGACTCCTTCGATTACACGTATCTTGTCAACCTCATTGTTGATCTCATCTATGGTATTCCGCCTGAAGTGCACTGCAATGTCCTGACTGCCAGTCAGTTCATAGACTTCATCATACTTCCGCTTTAGAGAGTTCAGGACTGCCTTAGTTTTCCTGGTTTCTGTCCTGATCAGCACAATGGATGATATCTGGCTATCGGTAGTCTCGATGGTGAATCTCCTGATAATCCCAAGATCCCTCAGGCGCTTGATCCTTTTTCTGACAGTAGCCTCAGAAACCTTGATTGTCCTCGCAATTTCAGAGTTGCTCATCCTGGAATTGTTTCGCAATATTTTGAGAATAAGTGAATCTTTCTCGTCCACATTTGAACATGTTCAATCAAAATATAATGTTGTGGTATTCCTGAAATAGAAGCAATATGCAGGTCTATCTGATCAACAGTTATTATCTGCTGAGTGCGTATACTGATCTCTGAGTGTTTCTCTTGTCCGCGCCTGGAATTCAACTTTCACTAGCGGTACATTGTCTGTCCCTTGTTCTCATCCTGCTTTCTCTTTGCTATAAGGGATCTTTCGACCTTCTTCAACCTTATAATGTTGGTTGCCTGAACCATGTACATAGGCAGTCCCGTATTCTGGTCGTTACCGGCCCTGAGAATTGAAACTATTTCCATCTTGATCTGGATTATTGATCCATCTGCAAGTTTCACCGTCACCCATTTTGGTTCCTCTTCAAGCTCGAATTCAACTAGCTCCCCATTTTCCGGGAAATTACCTGGCATTGCCATAGCTTGTATATTGTTATATCAATAATAAATTAACCCTATTTATAGGCATGATTATAAATCGCTTGGATATTCACCACGCAGGCGAGGGTAACTAAGCTTGGCCAACAGTGCAGGACTTAAGATCCTGTCCGGTAGCGGTTCGTGGGTTCAAATCCCTCCCCTCGCATTTTCTGGGAAATTGTTTTACAGGCATTGAAAACTTCTTGATTATACAGCATCTGGTCTCAGACAGTATGTGGAGATAAGATCAGTTCTGGCACCATCTTTTCTGCCAATTCCTGAAAACTCCCTTTTGTGATAGATCCAAATTCTTCTATTTTCTTATATATTTACTTGAAATTTAACATTCTTGGGAATGAACAGAGGACTTGGGGGAACGATGGCTATTGCTTTTTCAACATTCATCGCCTTCATGGGTATAGGTGTTGTTGATCCCCTGCTTCCATTGATCGGGAGACAGATGGAGGCATCTCCTTTCCAGGTGGAGTGGCTTTTTACCAGCTACATAGCGGTGATGTCTCTTTCCATGTTCATTTCAGGCTATTTTTCAACAAGGTTCGGGAGCAAGAAAACTCTCATCACAGGTCTTCTAATTGTCGTAATTTTTTCCACTCTCTCTGGCCTTTCCCCGAATATAACCGTATTTGCAATATTTCGTGGAGGCTGGGGGTTTGGAAATGCATTCTTCACCCCCACTGCACTCTCCATAATAGTTGGAATTTCGGCTGGAAAGCTTGAGAGATCTATCACGATTTATGAGGCTGCCCTTGGATTGGGAATAGCTTCCGGTCCGCTTTTTGGATGGTTCCTGGGATCATTTGACTGGCGGTACCCATTCTTTGGGACTGCCACACTGATGGCCATAGGATTTATAGTTACACTCACGTTTGTGGGTGAACCTCGGAACAAAGAGAAACGCAGGACGCCAATAGAGATTGTGGAGGCTCTTGGCAACAGATCTGTTAGAATTAATTCTCTCATAGTCCTTGGATATAACTTTGGATTTTTCACAATTCTTGCATATACTCCGCTGACTCTTTCCGGATTAACCACAAGGTTGTGAAATCTATTAACCATGTTAACAAACCTCTTTGGAAGTTATCATCTGTCTGATGCTTAAACTTCGTGGGTGCAACCCAACACCCTCTATCCCGTCCTCAAACGATTTCGGGATTGCTTTTCTTATCATACATGCAGCATTGGAATCGGCATTCATTAC
>JBBYJL010000005.1:0-44827 GCA_043196285.1 Thermoplasmataceae archaeon
CATGCCTGTAATTCTCAATATCCTTGAGATCAAGGATATCTTTCATGCGTCTGACAAGCGATTCGTTGTAGAGGGACCATATCCTTTTATTATCCTTCTTTCCATGAACAACTGGGTTGTTGTTCTGCACAAACAACACCCATCCTATTTTCAAGAAGAATTATTGCATGGGTTATGCAACACAGTTTTTTACTGGAATACATTAATCCAGATCCAGGACGTACGTTTACAATAGAAAGACCAGAGTGCGGGAAAAGGTTAACATTAAGTTTAAGTGCATTTAATAAATTTAAATAATTTTGCCCATATTCAGCTTTGGGTCATAAACGACCAATAATCAACATCATCTTTGCAATCATTGGATATATTTTTCTTTCTTTGTACGAGATTCAAATTCTCTCACTATTCTTTCGGTGTATATCTCTATGTTATGCACGTTTGGTACATCCAGTATTTTCAGATGCTGAAATTCTACCGTTTCTGTTCAGTTGAATTCCTTGTTTTCGAAAATTATAAGTCCAAGTATTGTAGAGATTATGAAATATCCAAACATGATTATTATACCCTCAAGCACACTGGCATTGTATGTCGTTGTTAAGATTCTTCTGGGTCCAAATGTGCTGATGGTTTTGACAACATGTGCGGGATATGGTGAGATAAATATGTTGTTTATTATGCTGGATCCGTAAGTTATAATGAACCAAGGTTCAATTCCAACGAGTGAAGATACAAGATCCTGTACAAGAGTGAAAACAAACAGAAACAGTATAGCCGTTATAAGAATAGAATAGGAAGAGGACTTGAAAAGTGAACTGAAGAAGAAGGTGAATCCCAGTACAGAGACCAGATATAGAATGGCAAAGGCTAGCGATTCAAAGATAGCATCTGGAACAGTCAGACCAAAGTAGTAGATACCATTTCCCAAGGCAATTCCTAGGAAAATGAATACTATAATCAGGGACGCAATGAATGAGGCCAGATATTTCCCTATGTATATTGAGGATCTCCTGACTGGCCGGCTTACCAGATAATACCCTGTTTTGTTCTGGAATTCTCCAGAAATGGAGTCTCCACCAAAAAATATGGCAGATAGAATGATTACAAATGTTATGCTGCTTCCCCACCATGTTGAGTAAAATGTCAGGTCAGATATCAAAAATGATGCGGGTCTGTAGTATGCAACAAGAAAAGTAAGGAGAGCACTAACGATGAGCCCGATTGCAAGCAGGATGTAAAATCTTTTAGACCGGAAATAATTTATAAGTTCATACTTGGTGATGGTTCCTATCTGTGTTACACTATCAGGTATCCTGCCATTATTCGAAATCCGATCTTCTGCCGTATCCATGTTTATCACGTAGTCTCCTTGAAAAGTGCAAGATAGGAATCTTCAAGCTTAGTAGATGTGCTCTTGAAACTGATCAATCCTATCTTCAGACTTGCAAGTTCTTCCAGCAGATTTTCCTGAACACTTGTCCCACCTTTAAACTTTATCCTTACAGTTCTGGAGTCCACTCTTTCTACTGAGGTTACGGAATTCAAGCCAGAGATTGTTACCTTTATGGTGTCATCTTCAATAGGATTTGCAAACTGTGCTTCAACTGTATCATCCACTCTTGAGAATTTTGAGGTAACCTCCTCAAGGGTTCCAAAAGCAAGCAACTTTCCATGGTCAATCATTGCTACTTCATCGCAAACATCAGCCACTTCGTTCAAAAGGTGTGAACTCATGAAGATAAGTCTATCCTTCTTCTTCAATGACTTGACGATCTCCCGGACTTCAGCCATTCCTCTGGGATCGAGTCCACTTGTGGGTTCATCAAGCATGATTATGCTAGGATTTCCTATCAATGTTGAAGCGATATTAATCCTCTGCTTCATTCCCTTAGAGAATTTACCAACCTTCTTGTCAATCCACTCTTCCATCTTGACTTCTGCAACGACGCTTTCAACCTGGTCTTTCCTTTCTGATTTTGGTACTCCCCTGAGGTCTGCTACCAGATTAAGGGCTTCCCTTACAGTCATGGAAGGGTATATTTCAGGGGTTTCTATCAACGCAGAACATTCGGCCAGAGCTTTTTTCTTATCCTCGTGCACATCTATTCCATTAATGAGTGCGCTACCCTTTGTGGGCTTGACAAGGTCCGTAAAAATCTTCAGGGTGGTCGTTTTTCCGGCACCGTTAGGGCCAAGGAATCCGACGCATTTGGACCCATCCATCCTGATATTAAGATCGGAAAGGGCAGTGAATGATCCATAACTTTTCGTCAGGTTTAAAGCCTCAATAGATGCATCAGCCAATTGTCAACAAACTCCTGTATGATCAGTCTGCATTCTATTATCTTATTTATCTATTTCTTATCGCATGGATATTGATCCCCGTTCTGTAATCCTCCCATATTGAATGGATTATGCCTGATTAGTTGAGAAAATATTATTGTCTTTTCCGACATCTTCTCCAGTGACCTTGAAATAGTTGAACTTGAGAGCAACCTCATGACTAGTTACGATTCCTGTTGGTCATGTTATCGGGAATCCTAACACAGAAATCCCGGCACTTATATCACCGACGATTATTCAAGAACATTTATGAAGAAATTTTCCTGTGCGTTCTCACTTCACCTGTTTAATTCCTGAGACGGATGGGTCTTTTGAAACATTAATTTTGCGGATTTCCGCAATGATCTCTGCGACTATACTGATCGCAATCTCAAATGGAGTGATCGCCCCTATGTCAAGCCCTACAGGAGAATGTAAGGAATCCCTGCTCCACACCTTCCGCCTTTAGTGCCTTGATATCGCCGTCAAAGCGTTTACGGCTAGCAAGCAGTCCAACATATCCTGGGTCTGTATAGTGAAATCATCTTGAGAACCCTGATGTCTTCATTTCCCCTCAACCGTCTTAATCTCCTTACAGTTTGTCTACACCGCAAGTATTGTGCATGATTTAACTGCCTTACCGTCCATGATAACAGTGCATGCCCTGCAGTTTTATGTATCGCATCCAACATGCGTTCCAGTGAGTCCAAGATCCTCCCTTATGTAATGCGCCAGGAGTTTCCTTGGTTCAATCTCTGATTCGTATTCATTTCCGTTAACAACAACTTTGATTTTTACCGTATCCATTGATACTACATCCGCTCTCTCCACTGCGCGGTCAATAGCTTTGATTGATACCCTGTGAAGAATTTTTTGTTTAAAATTAACCGATCCGGATACATCCATTGTGAAGTCCGAATATCTCACTGTTATTCTCCCAGCCTCTTCGGGTACGCTACCTTCGAATTTCTTCCCTGTGAGAAACTCTTCAGTTCTTACTGCCCTCATCGGTTTAGGCCCTACAGATGTCAATCCAATCCCTGCGTGTGTTATGGTTCCTTCCTCGTCTATTGTTAATTGTGCCCCAACGGCAGCAATTGAAAAATCCCCCGCGCTTTTCTTCTGCTTGACATAGCAGCCGGATGTGTGTTCTCCGGGCATCGGAACGATTATTTCTTTTAATATTTCCCCGGGTTCTAGCGCGGTACTGTAGGAGTCTATGAAAAAATCCTCCGACCTGATCCTTCTTTCTCCCCTGCTGCTCCCTACGACAAACTGGGCCTGGATTGCAATCATCACGGCAGGCATGTCGTTTGACGGGTCTCCATGGCTTATGTTGCCACCAACTGTTCCCCTGTTTCTTACGAGAGGGCCCGTCACTTTAGATGCCGCGTCCCATATTATGGGATACCTGGCCCTGATCAGGCTACTGTCTTCTAAATCAGACATTGTTATTAGTGCGCCTATCTTCAAACTATTACCGGATTCATTAACATACACGAGATATTCTATCCCGGAGATGTCTACCAAGAAAGGAATAATGGTAAATCTCAGCTTGAGCAGCGGGGTAAGGCTTTGACCTCCTGCCATGACCTTTGCCTCGTCTTCGTGCTCATCAAGGATTTCATAAGCTTCCTTCAGACTCTTTGGTACATAACAACCAAATGATTCGGGAGTTATGAATATCCAGCCATACATTATATTTAAGAAATTTGATCTTCGTTTTGCCGGAATTTTGCTTACCAGAACACATTGGCGTTTTTTCTGCCTCTTCCTGTTCAGACATGTCCTTTTTTCTTCGCTTGATTGGATCATTATTTGTTCTTGTGAACTAATTCCCTGGCTATTGCCGATGGTTTCCTGTTTCAAAGGTTACTGACCGATCCTGCAGTCTTTAGATCTCCTTGGCTCTAAGATATTCAATTGACAATGCTGAGCCACATGACTTTATGCATGTATAGATCTTTGTGCGATCAGACGACTCTCATTTATGCCTGCCAGCAGACAGGGAAAGCAGTGATTTTCAATATAATTAGGGTCAATCTCATCTCTCACCCTGCGAAAGTTGATTTCTCACTGGCAATGCCAAAGTGATTCATTGGAATTCCCACACTGGATAGTATACCAGGAGATATTCCTGGGCTGATGCTCTTTCAGATGTTTGTTTATATCGTTAGAAAGCATGTAATGTTATGATAGATATATCCTCAAAGGAAATTGTCGAAAGAACCGCAACCGCAAGTGGATATATCAGGTTGCAGGAGTCAACTATTGAAAGCATAAAGGAGGATAGCATCAAGAAAGGAGATGCCCTTGAGACAGCAAAGATCGCAGGGATGAGCGCTGCCAAGAGAACGTGGGATCTTGTACCCTACTGCCACCAGATCCCAATTACCTCAGTCAATGTTGAATTTGATGTTTCCAGCGACAGGATAAAGGCTTCTTGTACAGTCAAAGCTGTATACAGGACAGGGGTTGAGATGGAGGCTATAAGCTGTGTTGAGATTGCACTTCTGACTATTTGGGACATGGTAAAATACCTTGAAAAGGACAGTGAAGGGCAATATCCAAATACAGAAATTTCCTCTGTAAGGGTGGAAAGAAAAAGGAAGGTGAAAATGAATGATGCATGATGAGGGAGAAAAACTCGCCCTAAAGTTCATGATTGTCACAGTTTCAGATAGCAGAACCGAGGAAACGGATGTTTCGGGTAAGATCATGAGTGAGTTCATATCATCATCAGGAAGAGAAGCACACCGATCCATCATCCGCAACGATCCTTCGATGATAGAGAAGCTGCTTTCAAGAGAATACAGCCACTATGATGTTTTTGTATTCATCGGCGGAACAGGACTTGGAAAGAATGACCTGACATCAGGGACATTAAGGAAACTGAGTGAGCGTGAAATTCCAGGCTTTGGTGAGCAATTCAGGAGGGCTGGAATGGAAGACAACAGATACTCGATTCTTTCTGATGCCTCAATGTTTCTTTATAAGGAAAAGATGGTGTTTTCACTCCCAGGATCTGAAAATGCCCAGAAAACTGCTTTTGAAATCATAAATGGTATTGTGGATCATGCGTATCATGAGATCAACAGATGACAGACCATGCTGAACTTAACGTTCTCGGTTCGAATCAACAGTTACCTGACGTCCTGTATTTTTTCAAATCTTCAGGATAATTGATGTTGTAAAAACAGTTGGACTTACCAGCTGGAACTTTAATGAGTATTGCATTGCTTTCTACAAATCCGTGAAGAGATTTTCCCCCTGTTTCTATGTATCTCATGAAAGCGGTCAAACTGTCTGAAGAATAAATACAGTGAAGTGGCTGGATCCTGCCGTCCGCAGATACAGGGCAAATGGAGTCACCGATAAATGAATCAACCATGCTACGCACAAGATCTCCGCAGACATCGGGCATGTCACCCGCAAAGGCGAATATGTCGCCAAATTTTGAGATTGCTTCGAATACAGAATTCACTATGGTCCCCTTCGAACTGTCCTTTACAATTCTTCCATGTCTTGACTGGAACGAAGAGTCCTTGGAAAAAATAACAACGTCATCAAAAAGATCAAGGTTCTCCAATTTCACAGCAAGCCCCTCTGTCAAACCTGCCCCATTCACAAGCACACTGTGCTTTCCGGGGAAGCGCTCGCTCCTCTTGACGAATATGACCGCTTTCATAAACTACCGCAAACTGGACATGAAGGATTCCTTTCGTTGTGTATCCGTTCCATGCTAAGATTCCAGATATCGATGTATAGGATATCTCCATCCATTTGGTCTCCCAGGAGGGTCCTGAGTGCAAGGGAAAAAGCCATTGAGCTTACTACGGCAGGAGCAGATGACAGGATACCTGATTGCGCGCAACCAACGTTTTCTCCGCCACTTTCAGGATACCCAAGACACGATATACATGACGTTTTACCTGGTATTACTGCCTTGACGGTACCGTAAGTCTCATTGACCGCAGTCATGATCCAGGGGATTCTGTTCTTCACGGAATATCTGTTGACAATGTTTCTGGCAGAGAAATTATCTGTGCCGTCAAATATCAGATCGGGTTTTCCAATTATGTCATCATTTGATGCCGTAAGCTTTTCGCTGATCAGTTCTACCTCAACGTTGTGGTTAACAGATCTAATCCTTCTGCCGAGCGCTTCCGGTTTAAGATTGCCTATATCAGATTCCTGATAAACTATTTGCCTCTGCAGGTTCGTAATGGATACTCTGTCAAAATCAATCAGCCTTATTTTTCCTACTCCAGTTCTGGCAAATAGTTCCGCAGCCATTCCACCAGTTCCTCCTAATCCGATCACAGATACCATTGAAGAGGAGATTTTCTTTTGTCCATCGGTGGAAATCCTGCTCAGTGAAATATTCCCCAGATACCTGTCAATTTCAAGCCCCCCCATGTCAATCCCACCTTGTTGTTGTGTCTGAAAATAAGCAGGATGCATTATTTCTCAGTACTGACATAAGAGAATTCTCAGCCACCGCTTACTGGTGGAAAAATGGATACGATATCGCCAGGCGCAAATTTTCTGTCGTCGCTTGCAAATTGATCGTTACATGCAACCAGTAGGAATTTTTCGTAGCTCGACATTCCAGGATGAAGTTTCAGGATGATACTCTTCAAATCCAAAACCGTGGAACCCTGTGCAATCTCAATTTCCTCCTCTTCTCTATCAGTTATTTCTCTAAACCTGGCGAAGTACTTCACTCTCAACAACATCCTCTTTCCTCCAGTATGGTTCCCTCCTCTTTGCAGCCGTACGAAAAATATCTGCAAGTTTTGATGCTGAGTTGCCTGAACGCACTTCATGCAGTATATCAACAAGATTGTCGCTGCGCATCAGGCATGGTTTTAGTTCCCCGGTAGAGGTCAGCCTTATTCTGGTGCAGTTATTGCAGAAATCATAATTATACATGGGCTCAACGAATTCCACTGAAACTTCCTTTCCCTTGTTTATGATTGTATATCTCTTCCTGTTGTGAAGATCGTTATGATCGACCGACAACGCCCTCCTTGAGATGTCGTTCTCAATTGGAGAAAGATCATAATGGTATTTCTGGAATTCTGGTGATTCCACCTTGTCTTTTGTGGTTTCATACTCGATAAGCTGAAGAATTAGATCGTTTTCAGAAGCAAAATCAATCATTCTCGGAATCAGGTGCACGTTTACTCCCTTAAGGACAACGAAGTTGACCTTGATTGGTCCCATACCAGACTCCTTCGCAGCCTTGATTCCGTCCCTGACCTTGTCTATTGCGTCAACCCCTGTTATGAACTTGAAACCTTCCCTGTCTATGGAATGCATTGATATGTTTATCCTGTTCAATCCCGCGGATCTCAGACTCGAGGCCTTTTTCCTCAGGAGAACGCCGTTTGTAGTCATCGATATGTCACCAGAAACGTGCTTTCTTGTGCGGGAAACTATATCAATGATGTCGCTCCGCATCAGAGGTTCTCCGCCTGTAAACTTTATCTTATTGATGCCCACTCCTCTCGCTATCTCCACTACTCTTTCTATCTCATCTGGGTCCATCTCTGACGAGTTGACCGCCGTCCCCTCCATATGGCAGAAGAAACATGCAAAGTTACAGGTGGTGTTCACCTGTATTCTCATGCTTTTAACCGGGCGGCCAAAATCGTCTACAAGCATAATTATTCCCATGCTTTCCTGATATCAAAACTTTCCGTTATTGCAGAAACTGGTTTATGGAAATTAATTTAAGTATTGTCTGCGGAATTACATCGCATTCATCCTTCACACTTCTTTCGATCATTGAAGCTCTAGTGATCATTTACATTCTGCATCCGTAATACATTCAACCTTCAATTCTCTCGGATCTCCAGTGCTCTGAGTTCCTGAATATGTCCTTTTTCCAGATGGGGACTTCAGACTTTATACGATCAATGATTGCCCTGCATCCCTCAAATGCCTCTGATCTGTGTTCAGATGAAGCAATCACGATAACTGAAACTTTGCCTGCTTCAACGCGTCCAGTTCTGTGAATGGCGATTGCATCATTCAGGTTATACTTTTCAATAGACTCTGCAAGTATTTCGTCCATTTTGCCCAGCGCCATGGACTCGTAAGCTTCATAATATAGCGCCAGGAGGTCCTTTCCATCTTCTAAAGGCCTAACGACGCCTGAAAAGGTCACTATTGCCCCGGAAACTGATCTTTCAACCTTCTGTAGCCATTCCGACAGCAACAGTTCCTTGCTCACGATCATGGCCAGTTTCATATCTGGTTCGCTCACTGTTCCTATATATTAGAGCCTTAAAAAGGTTATTTTAGGTATCGCCATTAACTGTAACGGGTGCAATTACCCGGAACCATGCATAAAATAATGAGTGCATCGAAAACAGAGCCCTAAAAATTCAATTCTTACCATCCTGACAAAATTACTCTTGATTTATCCATAGATTCTTTCATTTAAAGGATAATTTGATCTCTGGCCATGCCAGACTATGAAATTGAGTCGTGGAGAATGCCGCTTATCAGGCAGCATGTCTTTAAGAAATATATTAAGTAATGGCACAATCCGGAAAAGGGTGATCACTTGGAACAACGATTGAGGTTGTGGACCTCGGATTTACATATGAAAATGGCTTCAAAGTTTTTGCCGACATAAACCTTCAGGCAGAAAGTGGAAAATTCGTTGCCCTTGTTGGACCTTCCGGCGTTGGAAAATCGACGCTTCTGCGATTGATTGGAGGCTTCCTCAGAACTACAGGGGGTGAGGTGAGGCTTCAGGGCAGGAGGATATTAAGACCAACGCCAAAAGTTGTACTTGTTCATCAGTCGATTGTCACATTCCCCTGGATGACTGCCCTCGAGAATGTGATGATTTCTCTCAAACCCAAAAGGCTTAGCAAAGATGAAGCCATCGAGATAGCAAAAAATGCACTTGAAACTGTTGGACTTCAGGGGTTTGAAGATCTTTACCCAAAGGAGATGAGTGGAGGCATGCGACAACGGGTCGCGGTTGCCAGAGCTCTGGCCGCCAACCCACTGGTCCTTCTGATGGATGAACCTTTTGCACACCTCGATGAGCTAACAGCAGAGGGCCTGAGACACGATATATATAACATTCTTTTCAGTCCTGACACCCCGCTTAAATCTGTTATTATGGTCTCGCACAACCTCACAGAGGTTATGGAACTGGCGGATGTCATATACGTGATCAACGGATCTCCAGCAACGGTTGTTGCAAGGGTCGAAGTGCAGCTTGCAAGGCCAAGAAACCCTAGAGATCCTGAGTTTGACAGGTATCTTGATAGGCTTTACGGATTTCTCACTCCAGCAAAGGTGAAACGAAGTTGACGAGCATCCTGATTCTTGTCCTCGCCGTTCTGGCAACAGCTGTCCGGGTTCTTGGCTTGATACTCCTTTCTGTAATTTCTGGATGGTTTCTTGCATACGAGACCATAAACAACAAGAAATTTGAGAACGTTTTCATAGCTTCTATAGAGGTTTTTGAGTCTGTACCTGTAATAGCATTCTTTCCAGTTGTTCTGATACTGTTTGTAGTTGGTATAGGGGGATCACTTGGCGTGGAACTGGCTGTCGACTTTCTGGTTTTTACAGCGGTTGTATGGAACATATGGATGGGAGAATACCAGGCTTTCAAGACCGTACCCAGGGAAATGGTTGAAGTGGCTGAGAATTTCAGATTCACGTTCTTTGAGAGGCTTAGATATCTTTACATACCGTTTTCCGTACCGAGGATTGCTGCCAACCTATTTCCCAGCGTGTCTGACGGGTTCTTCTACATCACAGTAAGCGAGGTCTTTGTCATAGGTGCACACACTTACCAGGTTTTTGGAATTGGCCTGTATCTCAACCAGTTTGTACTGGCAGGGCTCTGGAACGAGGTTGCAATACTTCTGGTTATTCTCGGGGTTGTAATCGTGATAATTGTAGTGCTGATGAGGGATTTCAGTAAATATGCAGTTTCAAAATACACGATTGACACGGATATGCCAATCGTGAGGAGAGGGAGATTGAACATCCGTGAATCTCTTAGATCTTCCTCAGTTGCCAGCGCAAACCCTCTCAATAAACTTGCGAGATACAACAGGATCCGCAGGATTAGCAGAAGAGTTCAGCAGGATACATATTATGAGGAAAAGAACAAAGGGAACCATGGATATATACTTGGGATTGTAGGCATAGTTATACTTGCCCTGCTTGTTTATGGAGTCTACAGGATTGTCGCAACTGTACCCTACTCTGAGTGGATTTATCTCTTTACAATTACCCCTTCACTGCTGGTCGATCTGCTGTTTGACTATGTCAGAGTAGGAATAATAGTTGCAGTGTCGTTTATATTTTCCATATTCGTTGGGTATTATTTTGCTGTGAACAGGAGGGCAGAAGCCGTCGGGATTCCATTGGTTGAAAGCGTCAGCGCCTATCCAGTACCCACCTATTTTCCATTTGTATTTCTAGCCCTCTCTCCATTTGTTTTTTCTGTTTTTGGAGGTCTGGCAAATGAATTCTTTGTTCTCTTTCTGGGATTCATGAGCACGTTCTATTACGTTTTTTACAGCTTCTGGATGGGTGTGAAAGCTATGCCATCCGAGTATGTTGAGCTTATGAAGAATCTCAATCTTACGTTCTTCCAGAAAATGAAGATGATCATAATGCCCTCCACATTTCCATACTTGATAAGCGGGGTTTCCTCTACCATAAACAGTGCATGGGGGGGACTGATGATAGGCGAATTCTGGCCTTCGATCATTGGTGATAAAACACTTACCGTCAGTACAGGACTCATGAAGGTCATCGATGTTGCAACAAGCACCGGAAACGTGGACGTTGCGGCATGGGGATCTTTTCTTTTCGGCATCATTGTGGTGATTTATTCAATTCTATTCACGAGGCGGATGATGGACCTTGCCAGGACAAAGTATGTAGCAGAAGAGGGAATTTATGCCGCATGATTTTCACCAGGATCTTCTACAAAGTTAGTATCGCGCTATTTACTTCCAGATCAACAGCCTCTTGACAGCCTTTCCTAGTTATTGCGGGGGATCCCTTTTAGAGGTTGCTGACCGATCCCTACAAGCTTGAGTTCCCCTCTAGCCTAAGGCATTCTATCTGCAACGATAGACTATCTGACTTTACGGGTGTAGGCGCCAATAGCAATCATGCATGGAGCAATGTGCAATCCCGCCAATCTCATTTTTGCCTACCAGTGAATAGGAAATATATTGATTTTCCGCATAAATAGGCTGACTTTTATTCTTTTATCCTGCAAAATGGGAATTCTCTATCGCACTCCCAAGAATGAGACTGTTCCTGTTCCAGACCAAACGATTGATACATTTACAAGAAACAATAACATGGCTTCATGAAGGTGAAATGGCTCTGATCACTTCAAAACCATCTTCTGTTTTTCTAAGCAGCCCGGAATAAAGGCCCCACTCTATAAGTGTGATCTCAAGATCTCTGAGACCCGATGGACTGTTATAGGTCTGTATGCCATTTTCCTCGAGACTGGACGAGAGATCTTCAACCTTAAAGCTGCCAAGTTTCAGCGCGGAATGAAATGGCTCAACATTATCAATAGAATTCGCCAGTATTACCCTTCTCTTCTTAGGGCTGGAGCCAATGTATTCCTTGCCCTTCTGCGTTATTGATATATCCCCATCCGTAGCGTTGACAAAGCCCAAGGTAGATGCTGTGTAAACTATTGGCAACAGATCATCGAGGTCCACTTCCATCTCCTTTTCCAGCTCAAACAGATCGGTCTTGTCCTTGAATATAAAATTCAACACATAAAGAAGACCCACAAGATCTGCTATCCTGGCGTTGGGTTCAATACTGTCCATGTTCCTATTTATGTATTGCTTTCTTTCTATTTAGATTTTCTTACCCATTCTTTTTTTCTTTTCAAAAATTAATGAAAAGTTTTGAACCGGAAACAAGGACATCAACATATCTTGCTAAAAGCTATTCTATTAAAGATGGTTCATGTGTGACATGATTGAGATAGATGGAAATTCCCTGACCGTGGAATCCGTGTTGAAGGTTGCATTGGGCTTTGAGGAAGTTAAAATTTCAGAGAAGGCATTGCCCGTAATAGATAAATCAAGGGAAGTTGTTGAGGATGCTCTCAGGTCCGGACGTGGAGTTTACGGTGTCAACACGGGGTTTGGAAGTTTACTAAATGTGAGAATTGATGGAGAAAAGGCTGTCACTCTTCAGGAGAATCTAATAAGAAGCCATTCTGCCGGGATAGGTGATCCATTGAGCGAGGAGTTTGTTAGAGCTATTATGCTTGTGAGAGCAAACAGCCTTATCAGAGGCTTCTCTGGCGTAAGAAAAGAACTGATTGATAAGATTGTCGAATCGCTCAACCGCAAAATATATCCATATGTCCCAGAATACGGCTCCGTCGGTGCGAGTGGGGACCTTGCCCCCCTTGCACATATTGCCCTTGCGCTCATGGGAGAGGGCTATTGTATCTCTGAGAATATGAAAACAGGATCAGCGGTGGAGCTGATGAAGAAAGGGATCTCACCTCTGCGCCTGAAGGAAAAAGAGGGTGTCTCCTTCATAAACGGGACTTCTGCTATAGCAGGATTACTTTCAGTCGAGATAGGAAAGTCCTACAATATACTGGAAAATGCACTAGGCTCTGCAGCAATTTCAATGGAGGCGCTCAGGGGAACCATTCTTGCATTCGATGATTCTGCGATTGCAGCCAGAAAACATAAAGGACAGTCAACAGTCGCATCAATTATCAGGAAACTCCTGGAGGGGAGTAAAAATATAGAAAAATCATCACTCCAGAAGATCCAGGATGCATACTCGCTGAGATGCATTCCGCAGGTTTATGGAGCTGTTCTTGATACAATCAATTATGCAACAGGCGTTCTAACTGACGAGATAAATTCCACAACGGATAATCCGCTTGTGTGTGGTGACAGGATAATTTCTGCTGGGAATTTTCACGGTGAACCTGTTGCGTTCATTGCAGATTTCCTTGCAATTGCACTAACTGACATGGGCAACATGATAGAAAGAAGAATTGCACGCCTTACAGACAGCAGTTTAAGCGGCCTTCCCCCTTTTCTGACGAAGGATTATGGTCTTAATTCAGGACTTATGATCGTTCAGTATGCGGCTGCAGCTCTCTGTAACATGAATAAAGTGCTTGCACATCCTGCTTCCAGTGATTCAATTCCAACATCTGCCAATCAGGAGGATCACGTAAGCATGGGCATGAACTCCGCTTTAAAACTTTCAAAGATCGTAGAGAACGTGGAGAGGATTGTGGCCATGGAATACCTTGCGGCCAATCAGGGACTGTACTTTGTGGACGAAAGCATTTCACCAGGAGTCAATTCAATCGTTTCAGCTATCAGAGATACGGTGAGTGAATTCAAGACGGACAGATCACCAAACCCTGATGTCGAAAATATCATCAAACTTATGAGATCGCCTGTATTTAGGAATAAACTTAAGAATTCAGGATCCTATCTGGTTCCTTGGCTTTGAGGTAGTTCAGAATGACAAAAGACGAAAATATATTTGTCGCAGCGAAGGGAGAATCATTGCTCGACTCAATTCCCGAAAGAATAAGGCCCATGGTGGTTGCAGCGGAAGTAGATGGAAAACTTCTTGACCTGTCCACAGTCGCAACTGACAAGGAAATCCGCTTTAGACCGGTATTCATTGATTCTCCTCGTGGCCTCGAGGTACTGAGACATTCCGCAGCACATCTCCTGGCACAGGCTGTCACTGAACTGTATCTGGATGCAAAGCCAAATGCCGGTCCTCCAACCGATGATGGTTTCTATTATGATATACAGATGGACCCTATCAGTTCTGAGGAACTTTCTGCTATTGAGAAAAGGATGCACGAACTGGTGAAGAAGAATATTCCAATTGAGCGTATGGTAATGTCAAGACTAGAACTTGAGGATCTGTTCAGCCACAATATTTTCAAGCTTGACAAGATCAGGTCTAAGATCCCAAATGACGGTAGTTCCACTGTCTATAGACAGGGAGAATTCATCGACTTCTGCACAGGCCCGCATGTACCCTCCACCGGTTACATCAGGGCGTTCAAGCTACTTTCCACGGCAAGTACCCATTATATGGGCGATGAGAACCGGGAAAAAATGGTAAGAATCTACGGTACTGCCTTCCCTGACGAAAAGTCTCTAAGTAATTACCTGAACATGAGGGAGGAGGCTCTTAAGAGAGATCATAGAAAAATAGGTCAGGAAATGGATCTGTTTGTCTTCAATTCGGAGAGAGGGCCTGGATTTCCATTCTATACACCCAACGGTCAGATCATCAGGAACGAGCTGATCTCGTTTATGAGGAGAATAAATGAGAAGTATGGCTGGGTTGAGGTTTGGACTCCCCATCTTTATAAAGATACAATATGGAAGCAGTCTGGCCACTATGCAAAGTATAAAGCCAATATGTACACCTTTACCCTTCCTGATGGTGACAGTTACGGGGTTAAGCCCATGAACTGCCCTGGTCACATCACTATTTTTGAGAGGAATCTTTACAGCTATAGAGACCTCCCCGTAAGGTACTTTGAGGCAGGTACTGTCTACAGGTACGAGAAATCCGGCGAGGTAGGAGGATTGACCAGACCCAGAGCATTCACTATCGATGATGGTCACGCTTTTATGCGGATTGATCAGATAGTTGAGGAGATTGAAAAAGTCCTGGCAATGGTTAAAGAGGTTTTCCAGACCGTGTTCTCGAATCCCGTAATAACCTATGATTTGAGCGTTATTGACAAAGATAACTACCAGAATTACCTGATATCTTACGTGTGCAGGAACTGCGGTACAATCACTGACCTGAGAAAAGCTGCGTCTGATCAGGATCTGGTCTGCCCTAATTGCGGATCAAAATCTCTTGATCCAGACTTCTCAAGATGGGATCAGGCGACAGATGCACTCAGGGACGCATTGAAGAAAAATGAGATAACATACCAGGAATTTCCCGGAGAGGCTGCATTCTATGGGCCAAAGATAGATATCCACGTGAAGGATGCAATCGGCAGGAACTGGCAGCTTTCAACTATTCAGCTTGATTTCTTCATGCCTGCCAATTTTGGACTGACTTTTATTAATAGCGCTGGGAAGAAGGAGACTCCTGTTATGTTACACCGCGCAGTTTACGGCAGTTACGAAAGGTTCATGGTTATACTCCTTGAGAGCTATGCAGGGAAGCTTCCCACATGGCTTGCTCCCCTGCAGTGTTACATAATCCCGGTGACTGATGAATTCTCTGACTATGCTTATGCAGTTAGGGATAAGCTTCAGGCCATAGGCGTAAGATCACAGGTTGACAATTCATCCGAAACATTGAGTAAGAAGGTCAGATCTATAAGGCCAAAAAGACCAGCGTATGTAGTTGTAGTTGGAAAGAACGAAGTTGAGAAACACACAGTCTCTGCCAGAAACAGGGCTGACAGACAGAAAGAATTTGACCTGGATGAGTTCCTGGGGCTTGTAAAAGCTGAGATCTCCGAGAGGAGGATATCCCAAATCTTTTAATTTTAGGGATTTTTTAAGTAATACAAATTTTAAATGGATCCATAAAGGTTTGCGGAGAACTATTGCAGTTACGTTTTGTTTCACGATTATAAACAAGATCTGGAAACTTTTATACTTGATTCAGCAATGGAAGATAGACAGGAGTTCTTAAAATGACCGAATGCGTGATGTATAACATGATTCTGGGTAATTATCACCCATCGACAATATGCGTCGAGATGTCAAAGCTTGAAGATTCACTTAATGCCCTTTCTGATATTATAGACTCAGAATATATAGAGGACGAGATGCAGGAATTCATAAGCAGATATGCCAGGACTGATGAGATCATGCCGGAAGACAAAACTGTTGGGTTCATTGTAGTTCACCGTGATAAGAAAAACTTTGCTATCTCGATCAACAAGAATGATAAGAAGCTTGCTGACAGCCTGATCAGGATCGCTCAGAAATTTGCATCCAAGGGTTTCCGGGTGGACACTGACATAGCTGGACTGGAGAAAAATGAATAATTTATATCAGTCGATTTAAAATAAAGTTATAAATAAGGATTTGTTATCTTTATTGCATGTTCGATTCTCCTGTTGATTGGATCATTATAATTGCCATAGTGTTGATTCTGTTTGGAGGCGCTAAAAGGATCCCTGAATTTGCCAGAAGCCTTGGTAGAGCGTCTGGAGAATTCAATCGTGGGAAGATGGAACTGGAAAGGGAAATGAAGGGTTCCTTCGCTACTACAACTGCGACATCAACCGGTCAGAATTCCAATCTTCACGAGGCAGCCAAAAACCTGGGAATAGACCCCACAAACAAGACTGATGATGATCTCAGGAGAGAGATGTCTGAGAAACTAAAGAATTAAAGATGGCTGATTTTGGAATTTTCAACTCTGATTTCATAAAACACGTAGAAGAACTTAGATACAGAGTTATCAGGATTATCTATTTTCTTGGTTTCTTCTTCTTGATCTTCTTCATGTTCAGGATTGATTTTTTCACCATAATGGGTTCTCGCGTTCCTCTCCTCTATCCGGATCCGTACCAAAACCTTGGTTCACAGTTTCTGTATGCCATTGAATCTCATGTACTGCCTGCTGGCACTTCCCTAATAATCATAAAGCCAACAGATGGTGTTGTTGCGGACATGTACAGCTGCATATTCCTGTCATTCATGTTCTCGACCCCCGCAATCGCCTACCATCTATGGAGATTTGTTTCACCGGGCTTAAAGAGGAGTGAGGCTAAGACCATCAAGTCAATCGTGGTTCCGGCTACACTACTGTTTCTTGCAGGAGCATTCGTGGGGCTTTGGTTCATCGCCCCAGAACTTTTCAGGATTTTCAATTCCTTTGACATAGGGCTTGGAGCCGTGAGTAGTGTAAGCGTCCTCTCTTTCATTTCATTCATCTTCATTTACATACTCGCATTCGGGGTCTCTTTCGAGGTTCCTGTTTTCATGGTAGGCCTAACAAAGTTCGGACTGGTTGAATCTGGTTTCTGGGAAAAGAACTGGCGTTATGCTGTTGTCATTTCATTCATATTCGGAATGATATTTTCACCCGGTGTGACTGGTTTCACCATGGTGGTGATAGCCTTGCCGATGATCGCACTTTACTTTGCAGGTATATTTTTTGCCAGAAGGGCGGAATCAGCGAACGTTAAGAGTGCCAAAAGTGCTGTCTCTGAAAGCCTCTAGCTGCTTGAGCCTGATTCTAGCGGGATCATAGATACGTGAGAGGATCTGAATGCTGCCGTTCCTGTTTCTGTGCTTCATATCTTTATATCTGTGCAGAAGATGAATATCCATGCTGGCAATGCTGTTTTCAAAATCCCCTGCGTATTCAGTTATTGAAGATATAACTCCCAGTTTCTCTGCTGTACCTGCATCGAAGATCTCTCCAGCCATGACCTTCTTTTCCCATGGCTTTCCATGTATATGCTCCTCCGGATCGGCGAGAAGGAATGGCATGCCATACTTGATGTCAGGGAATCCAAAAACTGCATCTTTTGAAGAGTAGGCAAGGTCAGATATTAGAACAATTTCCATACCAATCCCCAATGCTGGACCTCTTATGTTAGAGATGAACAACTCACTTGATCCCGTCATCAGGTTAGCCAGCGTTCCTGATAGAGAAAGCAGTTCACGAAAATACTCCATTTCCCTAAGCCTGACGCATGAGGCATCATAGCCGAGTGAAAATACAGGACCATTTGACTCTATAATTGTAACACCTTCATCATGACTTCCCAGTATCTCTGCCACTGCCTGTATCATGTCCTGGATTGACTCAATATCAATTATTCTGTACTGATCGGTATTCAGCGTGATCCTGTGCACGTTCTCCTTCGAGGTGATCTCAACCTTTCTGCGATCATTGATCCACAATATTTCTTGATCATGATTCACCATATAACACTATCAATCGCATTCATAAGGACTTAAAAATTCCGGATTTGAACTTTTTAAAATGGATTGTGATTCACAGAGTTGCACATAAGCAGAGATCAGTAGAACGATCTCGTGAATCCGGCCTTTAAAGCGTAGATTATCATAATCGGATCGTGGAATATGAGATGCCTCATCATCCTCGGAATCTCGACCAGATCATTGCCTGTTTTTGCTTTGAATCTTCTTAGTATTCTTGGAAAATCAAGCACTTTTTCTGGGGGAACAGTGTAGAAGATTTTCTTTATTCTATAGTGATCCATGAGCAATGGGTAAAGCTGAGATTTCCATTCATGCTGGTAGACCTCAGGATTTCCCATGGCTGCCGCCTTTCCGGCCAACTGCCCAGACCATGTTGCTCCCTGGAGTCCTCCGCCGGTTGATGCGAACACAGTATTTGCAGCATCACCCGCTATCATCGTGCTTCCAAACACAACCCTCTGTGGTGGATGTGCTACCGGGATCATGTGTGAGATTGAATGATCAACATAACCGTTCAAATCTGTGTGTTCCTCTGTAAATCTCCTCAACGCAAGAGCCGGATTCTTCTGGCTCTGCTTCACAACTCCTATGCCGATCCTGCGAAGACTGGCTGCATCTGGAAAATCCCATATATATCCTCCTGGAGCATGCCTGCTCAACCAGAATGAAACGTCGAAATCGCTCCTTGGAGGTAGTTTCCTTGTTTCCTCGTAACCCACAATCATGTCGTTGTCCGATGGCCTTGTGCTCACAGGTGCAAGTGAACTGGTTGGCCCGGTAGCGATTATAATATTTGCCGCAGTGAATCTGCCATTCGTTGTCCTGACTTCATGAGGTGCAACACCCAGAACTTTTGTATTGAGATTTATATTGAGACCTCTTGCAAGATATTCCTCGTATTTCGTGAATTTATATACAAATCCCACGTCATGGTCATAGCGAATTACGCTAATATCGCCTGAATCGTTCTGAATTCCTATGGATCTTATCCTTGCAGCGATTATTTCATCGTGAACGGGCATTTTGAGCTTCTGGACAAAGAAACTGGAAATTCCTCCTGTCGATCTGACCGGGACACCTATTCTTGCCTTTGAGTCGATTATGAGATAACTTTTTCCCGCATCCTGTAGAACTCTCCCGGCCGAGAGTCCCGCAGTGCCTGCACCTATTACCACTGTATCATAATCGAACACTTTTGTTCAATTGGTCTTCAGTGATATAGTTTGTGCCGTTTACAGCAAAATCAGATCTTCTATGGTATTAGCATGCATTTCTTTTATAACGGGACCTCTGAGATTTATCGAAATATAAGTCAGTTTCTGTTATTGTTTGGAGATGTGAAAACTAAAAACAAAGCCACTGAGAATGTCGGGCTTAATGCCGTCCATGACTGGGGATATTTTACGCGTTGGCTCAACTTCAGTACATGGTCAGGTTGAACTTCTCGTCCGCTTCCCTGTAGGATGCAAGATCGTGTATTTTGAGGAGCCTGGATATATGATCCATGGAAGACGAAACTTTCTGATCATAAAGCTCTCTGCCAAGTTCAAGTCTAGACTTCTCCCCGCTGAACATGACTATTTCACCATGTTTCTTCAGACAGTGAACGCATTCTGCAGCCTCTTCCTCGTTATCCACACCCTTAAAACAGTCAATAAAATCTGTCACAGGTCATCGCACCTCTTCTGATCAAATCTGGGATACTCCACGTCATACCTGTCCATTGAATACCGGAGGTAGTAGATGAACGTTGAGATCAGATCATTCCTGTCGTCAACCATGTAAACCAGTTGTGAGAACCGATCTGATGACATTTCCTTTTCAGCCTCTGCAAGGGTCTTCTTGCCATTTATGGCGTCCTCAATGATGTTCAGGAATTCTTCCATGACGACATAACGATCTTTCCTGGTTGCCATGAACATGAATTTAGATTTTGTCTTCCTCTTTTCAAGCCACTTAACGGAAGATTTCACATCTCCCATCAGCATGTAAGATTTTATCTCCTCAAGATCAAGTAGACCGTTCATCTAGAAAACCCCCATAAGTGCAGTTGCAGCTGTATAGAAGATGTTGAATATGTAGAACGAGAAAAACAGCGCTATAACTATAATCGCAGATATCACGACGGGAATAACAGTGCCGGAAGAGAGGATGAATTTGTCTTCTCCTTCCGGCTTCTTCCAGTACATGTACATGATTACCTTCAGATAATAGAACACTGATATCGCGCTGTTCAGAATGGCGATAATTGCAAGCCACCAGAGTTTCCCCTGCACCAGGTAGAGAAACATGTAGAACTTCCCGGTAAATCCTCCTGTGAATGGAATGCCTGCCAGAGCAAGTAGAAGTATAGAAAGGCTCAGTGCAAGGGCGGGCGATCTTTTTGAGAGGCCGGAAAGATCAGATATCTCTGGCCCCTCCTTCTTGAAGGCATTCATGGACAGGAACGCCCCGCCCTTCATGAAGATGTAGATAAGTGAGTATATTAGGGCAGCTGTGACTGCATAGGTAGCCACAATGGTATATGATCCATTTGTCCAGACATCGTATGATGTGATCGAAAACACCAGTATCAGATACCCTGCCTGTGCTACGCTCGAATATGCAAACAACCGTTTCACGTTATTTTGCGACAGTGCAGAAAGATTTCCATATGTCATGGTCAGGATTGCAAGAAGTGTGAACAGTATGAATACATCTTCCCCGATGTACTGGAAGCCGATTATGAACACCTTGAGCATTATCATGAATGCCAGCAGTTTGCTTCCAGTGGAAAGGAATGCAGAGACAGAATTCTCAGCCCCGTCGTATGTGTCGATAGCCCACTGGTGCATCGGGAATATTGCTAGTTTGAACCCAAAACCTATGGTGAGGAAGATCAGTGAAATGAGAAGTGCCTGACTTGATATTATGCTATACACCGGCATCAGGTAGAAGGTGCCGGTTGCCTGGAAGAAAAATGCCAGCCCGAAAATTATAAATGATGTAGAAACTGCTCCAGTGAAGAAATACTTGGCAGAAGCTTCAAGCGTTCTCTTCGTCTTGTGGAAGCCTGTCATGACATATGTGCCAATGCTCACAGCCTCGAATGCAACGAAAAGTATGATGAGGTTCATGCTGAACGCAGCAATCAGCATACCAGTGGTCACGAAAAGGAGAAGAGCATAGAATATCTCTCCTTTTTTCTCGATGTTCCGAAGTGCAGGTATTGTCACATAAAGCGCGGATATGATAAATATTATGGCAAAATAAAGTCCAAAATCGTTGAACTCAATGCTTCTGAAAAGAACGTATTTCTGGTCCTCAGGTATTATTAAAAGCAGTATTAGAGATATAATCAGGGAAATGAATGCGATAGCGGAGAACAGCTTCTTGCTCCCTGAGAATATTCCAGTGAACAGGAGTATGAATCCTGCAATACCAAGTACAATCATTGGATAAAAATACTCAAGGGAAGCGAAGCCTGTTACTATTGATATATTATACATTAGAACCCTCCAATATAGCCGGTGATCAGCGGAAAGACAATCCTGGGAAATATGCCCAGTATGAGAATGACAATGAAGATGGAGAGCATGGCTGAAAGCTCTGTCCTGGAAAGGTCACGTATCCGGCCAAGTTTCTCATTATAGGGGCCGTAAAGCGTTCTCTGGGCTGCCCATATGTGGTAGGACGCGGTTATGATCATTGCGAAAATGACAAAGAAAACCAGCGCACCAATAGCCTGGAATGATCCTGCAATAATGGAAAATTCTGCAACAAATCCTGCGAGTCCCGGTAGACCGAGGGATGCCAGCAGTCCGCCCAGAAGCAGAGTTGACATCAGGGGGGCTTCGCGGTATATTCCACCAAGACCGTAAGTGGTTTCGTGGCCGGTGTACTTTTTTATATAATAAAGCATTGAGAATATTAGTGCGACTATCAGGCCATGCACGAATATCTGGTACATACCGCCGGCGAGATCGATTGTACTGTTGATACCGGTTGATATCATGCCGGATCCGAATGAAATCATCACGAATCCCATGGAACTTGCACTTGCATAAGCCATCATTCTCTTGAGATTAGTCTGGAACATTGCAGAGAGTGAGAAGTATATCAGGCTTATTATTCCAAGATAGATGAACAGCCACATTATGTATACCGGGATGTCCGCATAAATATTGTATAGTATGCCAAATAATCCATAGCCTCCCATAACCGAAAGTGCTCCGGCGAGTATTACCGTAACGGGATAAGATGCGGTCTCGTAGCTGTCAGGAAGCCATGAATGCAACGGAAATGAAGGCAGCTTTACAAGGAAACCAATCATGAAGCCTGCTATTACGAATATCTGGTAGAAGTAAGGCATTGATGAAAAGAAGACGGGGTTGAGCAGGCTGGAAATCTGCATGGTAAGTATTCCCTTCTCACTATAATAGAAAGAATACAGTGTGAATATAGACAGCAATATGAACACAGAACCAATGTGAGTGTAGACAAAAAATTTCAATGATACGGAATCCTTTCTTGGGCCACCGTAAAGTCCTATTAAGAAATAGACCGGTACGAGAACAATCTCCCAGAACACATAGAAGAAGAAGAGATCTGTGGAGAGCAGCAGTCCAAATGTCCCGACCTCTGTAAGCATGATCAGACCATAATAGATGTTGTTTCCTTCCCTTGAAACAAACAGTGCGATCAGTGTTATGATGGATGCCAGGATTATCAGTATGTCTGTGAACCCGTTAAGTCCGAGTGAAAAATAGAATCCACTGCCCGAAGAGAGCGTGATACTGTATGTGGAAATATACCCTCCAGTGTATCCCTTGTAGAACTCTAGTGCTGAATACAAAATCACACCTATTGAAACCAGTAGTGCGACTATCCTAGCGAATCCGCCGGAAAATTTTCCTGCAAAGAATGTGAGTATCGAAGCAACAATGAGTGCAAAAAATATGTATTCTAAGATCATCTAAAGCCCTCCTAGAAGTTCAAGTATCAGCAGAACGACGGCCGCCGTCACAATTATGACCATGAAATAATTCTCCACGATTCCGGATTGGAGCTTTCTGAAGCCTTTACCAAGTGATACCACTGATCGACCAAGTGCTTCCACTCCCCTGTTGTATGAGTATTCAAAACCAGAGAATGCCGAGGAAAGTGGCAGTATCCCCTTCTGAGCAATGCCGTTTGTGAAAGCAGAGTCCAGATAATACTTGTTTTTGAGTATTTTGTATCCTGGTACAGCAGAGAATCTGATCCTCTTCCAGGCTTCTCCAGAATAGATGAAATATGTAACTATGACTCCGATAACAAGGAAAACTATCGGTATGAGTTCGATCATTAGAGGGACTGTTGGAATAATTGTGGAAGGATTTATGAAATTGTAGAAATCTGACTGATATATACCATAAATCAGCGAAAGAATTGCCAGTGGGAATAACGGTAGAAGGGCCCATATTGAAGGATCCTTTGCCTCAGAAGCAAGGTATGATCTCGGTTTCCCAAGTGCGACAAGGAAGAACATCCTGAAGGTGTAAAGCACTGTCATGAAGGATCCGATCTCAAGGAATATCCAGGGTATTGCGAAAAGGAACGAGTTCTGTTGCGTATAGAAGAGATATGAGGCGTCAATTATGGTGTCCTTTGAAAAGAATGCAGCAGTATAAGGCACAGCAGCAAGTGTCACCACGCCGATGAACATAAGTGATATTGTTATTGGCATTTTTCTCCAGAGACCTCCCATCTTCCTTACGTCACGCACGTCCATGAGTGCTATTAGTATTGCACCAGCAGTGAGGAAGAGCAGCGCCTTGAAGAACGCGTGCACTACCAGGTGATACAGGGAGAATGATACCACCTCACCGCCAAGGATTCCTCCAAGGCCAAGTGCTGCCATCATGTATCCCAGCTGGCTGATTGTAGAATACGCCAGTATTCTCTTGAGATCATTTACGACAAGACCGATTGTTCCAGCGAAAATTGCAGTGAACGAACCTACGAAAGCAACAGTATAAAGCGATATGGGATATGCCTCCGCAAAAAGTGGATAAACTCTTGCAACAAGATAGATTCCGGCAGTCACCATCGTTGCAGCATGTATCAAGGCTGAAACTGTGGTTGGACCCTCCATTGCATCAGGAATCCATACATGAAGCGGAAACTGGGATGATTTTCCTATTGCACCCCCAAGAAGCAGGAGCGAAATAATTGTAAGATTCTCCTTTCCTATGAGGGCAGGGAGAGAGGAAGCATGGCTCACAATGAACGATATGCTTAAAGGATCGGCAGTAACCGAGGAGTATGGTGAAAGTGACGTGTAAAGAACTGCAAGACCCACAAGGAAAAGCAGGTCACCAACCCTGGTGACTATGAATGCTTTCTTTGCAGCGGCCGTCGCGTTAGGCTTGAAGAACCAGAATCCTATGAGCAGATATGAACATAGACCCACAAGCTCCCAGAACAGGAAGAACTCCAGCAGGTTCGATGATTCGACAAGTCCAAGCATGCCTGCTGTAAACAGGGCAGTTTCAGCAAAGTAAACATGCCTGTTTGGGTCCTTCTTCATATAATACATTGCAAATAGATGGATCATGAGGGAAACGAAAGAGACCATCATGATCATTACAATGGTCAGATGGTCGACGAAAACCCCGTAATCAAGATTGTAAAACCAGTTTACCTGGGACTTCACGATATTTCCCGAAGAGCCGTTGAGATAGAGCAGGTAAGAAAGGACAAGCGAGATTGCGATTGAGAGAGAGGCCACTATTCCTGCCAGGTCCTTCCGGTATTTTCCTGCTACCAGAGCTATGGGTGCAGCAATGAGAGGAGAAAGGAATACAAACCACGCGTACAGATCTTCCATTATTCTCTAATCTCCTTTAGCAATGATATGTTAACCTTGCCGAATTTCCTGAATATTGCAATTAGTATGCTTATCCCGATAACTGATTCCACTGCAGCAATGGCAATTACCATGAGTGCCAGTATAATGGGTTGCATCGATCCGTAAGAAGATGCTACAAGTGCCAGCACTGCCGAGTTTATCAGGATCTCAATTGAGATTAGCATCTTGATTCCAACCTTAGAGGTCATAACCCCATAAAGTCCCACAGTAAAGAGAAGCATGGCGAGAGTGTCAGCTATCATCAGTTCCATGTCTATTCCTCCCTTCCCGATATGTAAAGCATCCCAATTATCCCTCCAACCAGTATTAACGAAATTAGCTCAAATGGAACCAGATACTCACCGAATAGGCTGTTGCTTATCGCAGCGATATTCTGACTTATACGTCCTATCGAGCCAGTGATCTGAATTATCTCCACGAAAATAACAAGGAAGAAGAAGGCGGAAGCAAGCGCAGCTGAATATTTATTCAACTTCCTTACCTCCGGTGAGCATTAAGGTGAAGACTATAAGCGTGATAACCGCACCAACATAAACCAGGAGTTCAATAGCGCCAAGGAAACTTGCGCCCATGAATATGAAGAGGCCGCCCATTGAGAAAAGGAACATCATAAGCCAAGTCGCAGAATGCACAATATTCTTTTCCCTAACTGCTTCCAGAGAAGTAAGTATAAGAAAAAGCGCAAATATAAGGAAAATTATAGTGAATATCATTTCTTAACCTTGTCCTCCTCCAGAGCCAGCTCTTCAGGAGAATATGTGAAGCTGTTCCGGGTTCTTGATGTCTCAAACACGTTGGTGAGATAAATTGCATCCGTGGGACATATTTCCTGGCAGTTCCTGCATACAGTGCAGGTACCGAAGTTCACGTCCGGGTAGATCTTTCTCTTGTTTCTGGGATTTTCCCTGTCAACGGGCTGCATCTTGATGCTTCCATTGGGACACACCTGCTCACATAGAGTGCATCCCACACAGTCGTCAAGTTTCAGGAAAATACGGAACCTGAATCTTTCAGGCATTTCGCGCTTCTGCTCTGGATACTGTACAGTAACCGGTTTTTCAAGGAGATGTTTGCCAACTGTTGCCATTCCTGCGATCATTCCAACAATGGGTATTCTTTTCTTGGGTTCTTCAACTTCCTTTACACCTATCATTAGTGTTCACCACCCCAATCCGAGGGTAAGCACTCCAACCAGTATCAGGTTTATGAACGAAACCGGAAGGAGGTATTTCCACCCGAAGTTAACAAATTTATCGATCCTTATACGAGGAAGCGAAAGCCAGACTGTGAATGATATTAGGACAAGTATGATTGCCTTTATGAAGACCCATATTGGGCCGATGCTGCTTGAAAACGGACCTGAATATCCGCCAAGGTAAAGGGTGGAAAGAAGTGTCGATCCCAAAAGTATGGTGCCGAACATCCCCATGTAGAACATTGCAAACCTCATCCCGGTGTATTCAGTGGAATAACCTGATACAAGTTCGCTGTCGCTTTCTCCCATATCGAACGGTGTATATGAAGCTCTTGCAACCATTGCAACGAAGAAGATGAATATTCCAAGAGGCTGCAGTATTCCATATGCAAGAAACTGAGCGGAAACTAGTGAGTCCATGTCAAGGGAGTTAGAAACCCTGGCTGATGCCATCATAACCACTGCAAGAAGTGAAAGCATCATTGGAACCTCAAACGAAACGTCCTTCGCAACTGCTCTTAATGCACCAAGAAGGGCGTATTTATTGTGGGAACTTATTCCAGCCAATAGTTCCCCTATTGGCATAATTGCCATAAGTGCGAAGATGAGTATAACGCTGACTGTAGAATGTGTAGCGGTTACGCTCCCAAACCAGTAAAGGGATCCGTAGGGGATAAGAACAAATGCAAGCATGAGACCGATCAGTACCATCATGGGAGCCACAACGTACGGGAAATTATCTCTCTCTGACGGAAGTATTGACTCCTTTCCCATTAATTTGAATGCATCCGCTATAAGCTGAAGAGACCCGAATTTACCCACTCTGTTTGGACCGAGTCGCTGCTGTAGCCGTGCCATGAATTTCCTGAAGAGATATATCATCAGTATGAGCAGAAGCGCTATAACAATAAGGTAAAGAATGGCCTGAATCAGATATGAAACAGCATAACCGAGATCATGCCCGAGAAAAGAGAAAACGCCAAACAGTCGATCTAGTAAACTCATCTGTCTATCTCCCCGAAAACAAGGTCTAAAGTACCTGCGATTGCAATCAAATCAGCTATCATCTTATCCTTGGCCAGCACAGGAAGCACTGACAGATTCTTGAAAGTAGGGCTCCTCACGTGTACACGGTATGGTTTCACTCCGCCATCACCGACAATGTATACACCAAACTCACCCTTGGATGACTCAGTCCTGGCATAAACTTCCCCATCGCCTCTCAATCTGATCATCAGTGATTTTTTTGCCTTAGGGTTAAAGTAAGGTCCGTCAGGTATTTTTCCCACAGCCTGATCAACTATTCTCACAGACTGTTTAATTTCCTCCAGTCTTACCATGAATCTGGCAAGATTGTCTCCTTTTTGCGATATTGGAATGTCAAAATTCAATTTATCATACACAAGATATGGTTCCTCTTTCCTGACATCATAAGGTACCCCGGATGCCCTGAGCATTGGCCCAGTCACACCATAGCTAATTGCAGTTTCCCTGTCGAGAACACCAAGGCCCTTATTCCTGGAAATGAAAATATCGTTTTTCAGGAAAAGATTTGCAATCTCTTCCATTTTCTTTGGAAATTGGCTTATGAATTCCTTTATTTCTTCAATTATCTTTGGGGTGATGTCCTGATATACACCTCCAATGCTCATGTAGTTGTACTGTTGCCTTGTCCCGGATAACTCCACGAAGATGTTTAGTATCTTTTCCCTTTCAATAAAGCAGTAGAAGAACGGGGTCAGCATTCCAAGATCCAGGCCAAAAGCACCAATCCATACAAGGTGCGCTGCAATCCTGTTAAGTTCAGCCACAACGACGCGTATCCACTGAGCCCTCTCGGGAGGTTCAACACCAAGCAGTTTTTCAGCGGCTTCCAGGAAACCAACCTCCATGTTCATAGCACCGACATAATCCATCCTGTCAAAATAGACTATGTTGTCGCAAAAATAATCCATTTCACATAGTTTTTCAGCGTTCCTGTGCAGATAGCCTATGATAGGCTCTATTTCCCTGACAATCTCGCCATCAAGTTTGAGCCTTAGTCTAAGTACGCCGTGCATCGATGGATGTTGCGGTCCCATGTTCAGCTCAACAAGCTGGGACATTACCAACCATCCCCAGGATCGAACGTGGCATAATCTTCACCATATTCATCCATGTTGATATACTGAACATTGTTCAGATCGTAATCCTTTCTCAATGGATGCCCAACCCAGCTCTCTGGCAGGAACATTCTCCTTAAATCAGGATGTCCCTCGAATCGTATTCCAAGCATATCATACTGCTCCCTTTCATCCCAGTCGGCACTTTTCCATAGTGATATGACGCTTGGTACTATGAGGTTGTCTGTGATGGTTTTCACCACTATATACTGGTTCTTTGCAAATGAATAGAGGTGATAAACAACCTCCATGTAATCCTTCCGATCTACACCTGTGATCAGAGAAAGATGATCGAATCCCTCTTCTTTCTTCTCGCGCATAAACTCCAGCAGATCAGATTTTTTTATGATGAATATCGGACGGCCATCCTTTCCCTTCTTCTCCTCTATAATGTCAACCATAATTTCACCTGTCAGTTTCCCCTCTGATCTTCTTCTGCAGGGTCATGATACCATAAGTGAGTGCGTCTGGAGTAGGTGGACAGCCTGGAACGTATACATCGACTGGGACCACCCTGTCCACGCCCAAAACTACTGAATAACCCTTGACGTAAGGACCACCCTGTATCACACATACCCCCATCGCAATGACATACTTCGGGTAGGGCATTTCATCATATAGTCGCTTGACTCTGGGAGCCATCTTCTTTGTGACAGTACCGGACACTATCATCAGGTCAGATTGCCTAGGAGAATTCCTGAATATTTCGCTGCCGAATCGTGATATGTCGAAATGCGATCCCTGCACCGCCATCATTTCTATGGCACAGCACGCGAGACCGAAAGTCAGTGGCCACAGAGAATTACTTCTCCCCCATTCAAGAGCCTTTTCTATTGTCGTTGTGAGTATTCCTGCTTCCCCTGTTTTCAAGAAAGCCACCTCATGTATCCTTGTTTAAAGGCATAATAAACCGCGAAAATAGGCATCAGCAGGAATATTATCGTCTCGATAAATGGATAGATACCAAGAGAATAGAAATCAAATGCCCACGCTAGGAGCAAAACCATGTCAACGTCAAACAGTATGAATAGAAGTATTATCACATAATACTGGATATTGATAAAATTTCCAAATTCCCCCCTTGCCTTTTCACCGCTCTCATAAGGTTCTCTATAACTGGAATCCTTCACCGGAGGGTCCGATTCGTTGGCAAGGTTGCGTATGATATCACTGGGTCTGAGACTTACCCTGTTTGTCTTGTCATATCTCCTGAAGCCTATGGAAGGCAGAACGGAAAACAAACCTACTAAGGCCAATACCAACAGTACAAAAACTACTGCGAGGACGATGTATCCGTCTACCATGCTACAGGATTGTAAGACGATATTTAAGCATTTATTTTATGCCTATTTTATTGGCTTGGACAGTAATCAATAAAATTTGATAGAAGAACTTCTTTAGTACTGCCAGATTATTTAATCCATTAAGATAATTTATTCTCCAATTTTAATTGGACATGTGAATTTCTTTTCTGCAATACTCTCACAGCGATCGTTGTGAGAGGTTCTAGCCGTACATTCTCTCGGTGTTTCCTGTGCTGCCACGTTTCATTGAAGATATATTGTCTGAGAGCTCCTTCAGCTGTTTGTGCAGTTCACTGACCGCCTTCTGGAGAACATCCACGGAAATATCCAGAGAATAGATATCGTTGAGGGCGCTGATGAGTCTAAGTGCCCCATCAGGATCGGGTATCGACGTGGCAAATTCTGTTATAAGTGCCGAACTGCTTATGCCTTTCTCAATACACTGATTGATTATCGCACCTCCAACTCCGCCTATAAGAGCCGAGCTGGCTGGTTTTATACCGCTCTTCTCGTAGATTTCAAGTTTGTCTGGAGCAGCTACGCCATAAACATGGCCATCATCCACGGGCACTGGAACCATGTCTCCGTCTATTATCATTATGTCAGAGGCCTTTATTGCCTGGAGCCACTCCACGATCACGCTTCCAATCTCGTAAAGACCCTCATATTCAATCTGGGTCTCACATATCAGGACAACCAGGTCCCTCTTTCCGTTGGTATATATCCTGAATGGGTTTCGGAGCTTCTTTCCAACGAAGACCGCAACCGGCGGTATGTAGAATGACCTCATGTGGCCCACCTGGTCGAGACCAAGCTGCTCTATCACATAACTGAGTGAAAGAACACCTGCAGAAGTAGAGCTTACAAAACCTCCTATCACTATAGGATCCTTAAAAGGCTTATTGTCGTTCAGTACCATTCTAGTTTTAAGCAAATCAGCAGACAAGTGTATCCCTTAGATATTACAACTAGGTTATTTTAACATTGCTAGCAGGAATTCCCTTTTTGCAGGATAGTGTATGAAAGCGAGTGAAAGGCTTATTATTCCCGGAATATTGTGTTATCCGATCGTTGACAGAAGTGAAAGAGGTTGAATGGCATATTGCTTCATGTGTGCCCGCATCCATAAAATCAGATGGCTCATCGTTGCGGATAGAATACCTTGGGCTAGGGGGAATCCAAGTTCATGGAGATTCAACTGGCAACCTTTGAAGCGGGAAGCTTCCTGCCAAAGCTGGGATAGAAAGTCATGTTTCATCTTCCTGTAAGCTTTCGGATCAGTTCAACAACTGATTTAGGATCATAAGGCCTTTTAACCCTTTCCCGAAATACTGCCATGATCTGGCCACTGCTGGATTTTTTTCCAGTTTCAATAATTATGTCACTGACAATTCTGTTGATTTCGTCTTCTGTTAAAGGCCTGACTGATTCGGATTCCAGAATTTCCCTCAAATTTGACCCATTCTCGTACATCATGGAGAGCCCCATTTCCATGGATTCCTTCTTCAGACCCTGCTTTCTCATCATTCCCAGCGCTTCAACCAGTTCATTGTCAGGAATCGTTCTGCCAGTCTTTCCTTCCAGTTCCCCTTTCTTCTGCAATAGGAACCTTGCAGACCATCTTGGATCTTCAGTAGCTCGGGCGATTTCCTCGAACAGGGTAAGAAGGTTTTCAGAATATATGGTCCTGCTGTCCTGTACCGATATTCCGTACATCCTGGAAAGCCCTTCTGAAGCTTCATCTATTGTGGCAGGTAACTTCGCTGCCTTTTCGTCCACAACGCTTGGATTATAGGAAATGTATGGTATGTCAGTTTCCGGGTACATCCTCTCCTTTCCTGGCAGAGGCCTCATAAACATGGTTGTACCATCCTTCCTGATAGCCCTGGTTTCTGAGAGATTCAGGGACATGAGTTTCGCCAGTCTTTCCTTCACCGTCCTTTCTATCTCACTTGCAAGGGAAGATCTTGCCAGAACTATCATGAATCCGTCATTTTGACTGATGCCAATTCCCTTCACGATCTTATCCACTTCCTCATCATCAATTCCATATCCCGGAAGTTCATCGGAATGTATCATCCCGTTTATTCCTATGGAGTGAAGGGCATCTGCAATTTCTCTTCCCATTCTGAACTTTCCTGACTTCATCAATCCTGAAAGATTTCTTGCCGGTGAAATAAGCACGGAGTTTCCCTTTGAAACCGAGTCTTTAATCATCTTGCTTCCTGTTGCAAGGAACAGAGGGGTGTAATCCCTGAACGAGATGCCTGCCTCACCAGTGGAGCCTCTTTCTCTGATTATGGAAACAGCATTGGCAATCCATTCGTTTCTTTCCCGTTCTGATCTTATTGCATCCCGGATCTCGGAGATCTTTGACACTCCTTTGATCTCAATCCTGCCATAACCAAATGAAACGTTTACGTCCTGTCTTATAGCCTCAGCTGACTTCCTGAACCTTCCTGATGCCATTACAAGGAACGATACGGCTTTTGCAGTTTCCACGGCATGATCTTCATCTAATATGTCCGGTTCTGTTGATATCTCGATAAGTGGAATTCCCAGCCTGTCAAGGGAATACTTTACCATCTTTCCATCTTCCTCGGTCTTCCTCGCTGAATCTTCCTCAAGACATACACTTGAAATCCGCACGTTCCCCCTGGATGTCTTTATACCGCCATTGATGCCTATGAGTGCCGTTCGCTGGAACCCTGATGTGTTTGAGCCGTCGATGACCATCTTCCTCATTGTGCATATCCTGTCAAATATTACACACCCAAGTTTTCTTGAAACAATCAGGGCAGTTTCCAGAGCAGCCGGGTCAATGCTGTGTGGCGGATCTTCATCCATTTCAACAAGGCAGGTATTGTCGGAGATTGAATATATGAAGTGACGGTCTCTCTCCTTCTCAAAACCAGCGGCCTGGTCTGTTATTCCCATCTCCCCGCTTGTGGCGAACAATCTTCTCGATATCCTTTCTTCGGTGAATGATTTTGCTTCTATACCACATCTACAGAAAAGTTTTCCAGTGTTGAGCTGAATGTGAATCTCGAGACCTATCTTCTCTCCTGAGATCAAGCTGATCCCTCCAGTAGCCTGCTGTTGATCTCGCCACGAACGTTTTCCGACATCCTTTTCTCAAATTCATTTCCATCATATTTCCCAAGAACGTACATGGCTTTTACAAGCGCAACCTCTGGAAGCATGTTCTGCAGGTATATCACCCCAGATTCCATAAGTCTCCTTCCTGTTGAGTACACATAGGGATTGACATTGCCTGAAAAGCACTGGGATGTCATCACGAATCTTGTCCCTTCTCTGGTGATCCTGCCTATCGATCCTATAAGTTCTTCAGATACATGTCCCAGTCCGGTTCCCATTATGATAACAGCCCTCTTCCCTGTGCAGATAGATTCGAAGTCTGATGTGGAGATGCCCGGATAGAAATAGATCATCCCTACATTCGTTTCCAGTTTTGTGAAGACCTGGACCTGATCAGATATTTTCCTGTAGTCAGAAACGAAGTTGATCTTCCTGCTTGAGTATATTGCAATTTCTCTTTCGTCCATGGCCCTGAATGCGTTTCTTTTTGAGGTATGCATTTTTCTCGATCTCACAGCCCTGATTGCAGAAATTTCATCGTCAGATGAATTCCTGTGCATCGCAACAGCCACCTCCCCAAGATTGCTCCTGGCAAACGCGATGCTCCCCTCAACATTCAGGTACGAGTCACTGCTTGGCCTATCCGAGCTGCGCTGGGATCCCGTGAATATTATAGGCCTGGTCTGGGATTCAAACATAAATGAAATGGCGGATGCGGTGTATGACATGGTATCAGTGCCGTGGAAGACCACAATTCCATTGCCTTTTTCCATCTTATCCTTGATTGCTGAGGCAATCCTGATCCAATGTGTAGGAGTCATATTTTCACTGAGGACACTCTCAATAATCCTGAAGTCTATGGTTTCCTTTCCTGATTCCATTCCTGCGTTTTCCAGTACCCAGTCTATGTCCTCCGATGGGCTGACGGCTCCGGTGCTGTAGTCAATCTTGCTGGTTATGGTACCACCTGTCGAAAGAATACTGACCCCGGATTCCACGGTCCTGCCGCCATTCACCTTCTTTCTTGATGTCCTCGGGGGCTCAGAGCTGATTATCTCAATGGAATCAGCCAGAAACGCAGCATTATAGCCATTCTCCAGTTTGACAGTTAGCACTCCTTTTTCCTCGCTTATGAATATACAGGAAATATCGTTCCCTCGGTATCTGAGTAAAAGTTTTGAACCGTATCTTATTTTAGATAAGTCCGGCATGATCACGACCCCTGGATCAGTTGAATATTTTTCATTCCTGAGGGTATTCGCGTTCAAAAGAATAATCTTTTCTGAATCTTTTCCTGCTCATCCGGTGTGCCTATTAGTTCTTTCAGCCTCATGGCGTTCAAAGGAGCGTTTCCATGAGGGTGATTGTTGAAAAAAACAAATATGTCGTCATGCGACAGGGAGAGTTTTGAAAGCGTTAACGATATGTCCTTCAGTTCATTCTCATTGTACGAGTAGTCATACTTTGACATTCCAGTTCCTCCTGATTTCCATTCTGTGGCATTCCTCCCGTGAAGCCTTACATAGATACTGCTGCCTGCAGGACTCTCCGTAGAAATCTCATGATCGGGGCTGTCCAGCAGAACCCTGCCCATATTGAGGTTGACAAGGGACTCTTCCACCTCCGGTATCTCGAGAGTTGGGTTTCTGGTCTCAACAAAATAATTCAGGGATTCTCTCTCCATTTTCTCAGCAAGAGATATTACTCTAGGCCATTCCCTTCGCCCGATGAATGGTGGAAGCTGGATAAGACATCCTATTAGAATATTCGCGTTCTTCAGCACGCTCAGGACCTCCTGTTCGAATCTCAGTGCTTCCTTGATGGCGGTTTCATTGTCCTGAACCAGAAGTTCATGGGTGATCCTTCCTGGCATCTTGATAGAGAAACTGAACCCCTTCCTGATTGAAGCTTCCTTGACCCAGATCTTCACTGCCTGCCTGGAAGGAAACGAATAAAATGAACTATTTATCTCCACACAGCTGAAATGTTCTGAGTACTGCATAAATAGCTTTTTATCAGTCCGATAAAATGAACCAACCCACTCAGGATAGCTCCAGCCTGAACAGCCAATGTGTATCATTTTTTCCTGAGTATTTCCTTTGCGATTATCACTCTCTGAATTTGATTTGTCCCCTCATATATCTGGGTGATCCTTGCGTCCCTCATGTGACGTTCTGCATCGAAGTCTGTGGTGTATCCATATCCTCCGAATATCTGGAGGGCATCGGTGACTATCTGGTTTGCAACATCTGAGGCATAGAGTTTTGCCATGGAGGAGAGCTTGACCGAATCTGTCCTCTTTTCCCACGCTTCCGCGGCGCTGTAAGTTAAGAGTTTCGCCGTTTCAATCTTCGTGGCCATATCTGCAATCATGAACTGGATGCCTTCGAATTCTGAAATGGTCTTTCCAAACTGTTTTCTCTGTTTTGCGTAATCAACAGCTTCCTCAAAGGCAGCTTCTGCAATGCCCAGCGCCTGCGATGCAACCCCCACCCTTCCTGCATCAAGGGTTTCCATTATGACCTTGAACCCTTCGTCTAGTTCCCCCAGGATATTTGATCTGGGTACCTTCATATTATCGAAGACAAGCTCAACCGTGCTAGATCCCCTAATTCCCATTTTGTGTATGTCTCTGCTGATCCTGAGCCCCGGTGTTCCGGCGTCCACGACAAATGCGGTTATTCCCCTGTGTCCCTTGGATTTGTCGGTAACTGCGTCAAATACAAAGAATTTCGCGATCCTACCGTTTGATATGAACGTCTTTGTCCCATTGATCACATAACTGTCGCCAACCCTTTCAGCAGATGTTGTAATTGATGCTGCATCACTTCCCGCGCCCGGCTCAGTTATCGCAAGTCCGCCTATCTCTCCCTTTGCAACTCTTGGCAGATATCTCTGCTTGATTTCATCGCTCCCAAACATTATAACAGGCTCTGCAAAAAGTGTGAGCGCACCGTCAAGGACCAGTGAAGTGCTTGGACATGCCTTTGAGATTTCCTCTATGACCCTTATCAGGAAACCAAAGCTAAGTCCTGATCCGCCATACTTTTCAGGAATGTATGATGAAAATAGACCCATCTCTCGCATTTTTTGGATGAGCGACTCTGGGACCTCCATCTTCTCGTCTATCTCCTTGGCAAGAGGTTTGATCTCCTTCTGCGCAAATTCAATAACATACTTCAGGACCTCTGTTTCTGATTCCTTGAGCTCAATCATCTAAACCCGATCCAGATTGTGATTTCTTATGATAAATGTTTGTCAGAAAAATATCAGGAATTGAAATTTTACTTTCAGTGTGGCAGATAATTATCAGGCAGCCAGTTCTTCTTTAAGGCTTTCAAGAAGTTCCCTTGGGATCCTGGCTACTTCCTGATAACCAGGCTTCCTGCACTCTATGAACGCATTTGTTGAGGCTTTGAATTTCAGGAGATCTGAGTTGCTGAACCTGAATTTCAGGTATTGCAGAGTCGATTCCAGATTGGTTGTGGATCTTCCAGTCTCTGGTATGGCTTTCATCTCGCTATTGTCGAATATGAGATATATAGAGTGCTCTATCCCACTTAGTTTCTGCATAGACTCCTTCAATACCTTCTCATCAGTTATCTCTATGAACATCGTAACGCTGAGGGTCCTGTCATCTGGCAGTTGTTCTGAGTATACATCAATCAGATCCTCTATCTCTGACTCGTCCTCTATGCTTTCGATATAAACCATCTCGTTCACCTGATTGAGCACTGTTTCCCTGTTCTCAAAGAGGTAACTGAAGGTTGATGAGGATATTCTTCTGCTGTTTTCCACTGAAATAATTTTTTTGGTGATCCGATCTCTTTCTTTTCCATACTGCCTATACGGAATGACATCGGATCTACTAATCTTAGGAGTGGACGTAAGATCACGCTTTTATCTTGCTGAGGGTATCCTCGTATTTCTTTGCATGGGCTTTTTCAGCCTTTGAAAGGATTTCAAACCAGTGCGCTATTTCTTCGAAACCCTCTTCTCTTGCCACTTTTGCAAATCCAGGGTACATCTGACTGTATTCATAGGTCTCGCCAGCGATTGCTGACTTAAGGTTGAGTTCTGTAGTCCCGATCGGTTCACCCGTGACTGGGTCTCCCACCTGCTGAAGATACTTCATGTGCCCGAATGCATGTGCAGTTTCGCCATCTGCGGTGGACCTGAATGTGGTTGCCACTTCCTGGTAGCCCTCTTCATCTGCTTTCTGGGCAAAGTACAGGTATCTCCTGTTTGCCTGGCTTTCACCAGCAAATCCAGCCTTCAAATTTTCCAATGTCTTGCTCTTTTTTAGTTCCAAATTTTCACCTTGTTCAATATCGATATACTCTATATTAAACTTATTACAATGATTATTAAATAATAATTTATATAAACTGTGCTTTTCCTGACGTGACCATATAAAGTGCAAGATATCTTGGAAGGATCGTTTGACCTGGATCCATCTCAAAATCCTGGCCATTCATCCTTATGCCTGTCCTGGATCTTACCTCAATCCTGTCCTCTCCCTTCTTGAAGACCTCTGGTATCGCATCTGAAAGAGGGTTGAAATCTTTCAGGGAATCCAGATCTACCTGCTTCACCATCATTGCGGTCTTTCCATGGAGACTGCCTGGAAGGCGTATCAACCGATGAAGATCGGATGTTACCGGACTGTCAATCTCAGACAGATTTGAATCAACAAATTGAGTCAACAGATAACCAGCAACCTTTTCGTCATCTTCATCCATTATGGAGTATTTTTTAGTTCCGGGCATTGAGAGTATTACCAGTTTCTGCACCCTGTCAACAAGTTTTTTGCCAATTTTTTCAATGTATCGCGCAGATTTTGACCCCATTATATCTCTAAGAATCTGAATCTCATTTTCCTGATTGAGCCTTGAATAGAAGGCCGAAAGATACCTGTCAAACGACCCTATCCATCCTGAATCCTCAATATCTACATGTCTGATTGTCTTTCTTATGTCCTGGATATTCAGACCCTCACCCCTGACATAGTTTGAGATTTCCCTTCTCATGTCGGCATCCATTGAATAGACCTTTTCACTTACTATGTGCACATGATATCCCCTTCCGCCAGAGAAGAATATCTTTATCTCTTCCGGAGTGAAGCCGAAATCGTCCATCAGGAACTTTTCAACCAGCCTTATTGTGTGGGACTTCACCTGATCAAGGATTTCTCCGTAAGTCAGCCTGTCTGCATTTTTAATGTGATCCGCATCAAGATCGAAAATCAGTTCTGAGCCCATCCATTCCTTGTCCTGCATGTTTCTTTCCGAAGAATTCCTGTAATAGGCTGCAGAGTAGTAGATGTGCCTGGGCACTTTCTGCTTTACAAATCTCTTCAGTTCCTCGTGATTAGGTATGTTCAGGTGTCTTGTCATTGAACCTCCAAACGGAATATAGCCTATCTCTCTGGATGATATCATCTCGGGGCCGTTGGGAATGAACACAGAGTAGTAGTCCCTGAAGAGTTCCCTGGTTCGGTTGTCGCTGAAATTCAATTCCATTTTTTGCGTTACGTATATTTAATATCTAATAATTACCTTTTGATAGATATCGGATGAGGAGAATCACTGCACTTGTTGCTGCAATATTCATGATCTGTTTGTCATTCACCTATGTTGCCAGTGCGTCACAGCAAAGCTATTCGTCGCAAATGATAATCCCTCAGATACAGGGTTCTGTGAACAGTTCCTCCTCAATAGAACTGTACAGCCCAACCTCATCTGTATCAGATTTTCTTTCACTGTATAGAGAACTTGTCCCCATGGGAATCACCGTGTTGAACTATGGATATTTCATTCAGCTTCTGGGTAAACATGGGAACATTGTCAACAACTCTAATGAAATTCTCTCCCTTGAGGATACGCTTTCGCTCACACCGATTGAGAACAATTTTTTATATTATCCACTCCTGAATTTTTCATCCGTGAATTCGAATAATTTCCCATTACTTCCCTCACAGATCGCTACTGCATATTCCTTTGGATGGGATTACCAACATGGTATAAATGGAAGAAACGAGACCATTGCAATTGTGGATGCTTATGGCGATCCTCAACTCAGCTATGATGTGAAGGCTTTCGATTATGCAACCAATCTTCCTCCCATCAACCTGCAGGTAATATACCAGAACAAGACCCCAATGGCCTATAATTATTCCTGGGCAGTGGAAACATCCCTGGATGTGGAATGGGCTCATGCAATGGCACCCCTTGCAAAGATTTTGCTTGTGCTGTCCCCTGATGCTTCCAATGGCCTTGATAACGGCATCTCCTACGTCGTGAAGAACAGGCTGGCAAACGTGATTTCCATCAGCTGGGGAAGCTATGAGAATCCTTCGCAGAATGCTGCAATGCTTTCAGCCATGAACCAGATCTTTTACAATGCAACACTTGATAATATTACAGTGGTTGCAGCTTCTGGTGATCAGGGAGCATATGACGGTACTTCTGGCCCCGCCGTAAATTTCCCTGCATCCGATCCTTATGTTCTTGCCGTGGGAGGGACCTCTCTTGGACTGTTTAACGGTGTGTATTCCCAGGCAGCCTGGGGGGGATTCAGTAAAGGTACCACGTTTGGTAGCGGCGGTGGTTTCAGCAGCTACTTCAGGGTCCCATCATGGCAGAGATTGATGATTAAGAATTCTACCAGCAGAGGAGTTCCTGATGTTTCCCTTGATGCAGATCCCCAAACCGGTGTAGAGATTATATCGCAAGGGAACTCCATGTTTGTAGGTGGTACAAGCCTGTCCACACCAGTCTGGGCGGCCATAATTGCTCTCATGGATCAGTTCAACGACCGGAGTCTGGGACTCGTTTCTCCCATGCTGTATTTTATAGCATCAACCGGATACTATGGACAGGCCTTCACGCAGATAACCTCAGGTAACAATGGATATTACAAGGCTTCTCCTGGTTGGAATCCTGTTACGGGACTTGGCACCCCTATAGTGTCCAATCTCCTTAATATTTCAAGAGAAATAACTCAACCCTATGGTGCAGTTGTGGAGGTATCTGGAAATGGATTCAACTACTCGACAGTAAGCGCCAACCTGTCAGTTGCAGTAATGAACAACAGCATCCTCTTCGGAACAGACTATTATTTCCTATCATTCTACTCCAATCCCGGCAACTTTCTCAAGTTCGGTATTGAGCTGTATGGAGAGAATGCATCCTACGGATTCATTGGAGAATCTGATGGGATTCTCTACCAGAACTTCCAGCGGCTTGCATATTCAGGTAATTATATCTCAGTATCTCTGGCCATCCACAGGAACGGATCACATTATTACGGAACCGCAGCTAGCTACCGGATGGATCTGAACGCATATTTTGCACAGGATGGACAGTTCAATGACTCACTTGGGGCAGAAGTGATCAACCCTCAAGGAAACTTCACAGCCATACCATCTGCGTCATTCTCAGGCGTCGTGCTTAGTGCAGGAGATCTGAGAACTGTTCCCAAATCATATCTAGAGCAGGGATTTTCTGGATTGGGGTCTGGATTCAACACTGTTTCCATTTCATACAGCAATGGATTCCTGAACACATCGTACTCGACCAAGCCTCCTGACACATATATCCTTGGAGGCGGACTATCAACAGAAGTTATAATGTTCGATAGTGAATTTTCTCAGCATCCTTCCTACACGTTCTTTGTTCCGGGATACACTGGGACAGCATTCAACTGGAAAGTCAATTCTACGGAGTCAAGCGTTACCGGAAATGTTATTCATTTCGGGGCCCCCGGAAAATATGAAATTACCGCTTCTTCACAGTCCATCACCCTTTACCGGAACATAACTGTACCTGATGTTATATGCATACAATCTGATTTCATCAACCCTGTTTCAGGATTCAGTGCCAATGTCACTGCTGTCGTGGACTATTTCCAGTATTACAGCTTTTCCCTCACCAAATCCGATAACCTTTCCATTCCATATTTTGTGGGCCAGAATAATATCATGGTATCGGCACTCGGATATCATCAGCTTATCGCAAATGTGTCAGCCGGATCACAGGCAGTGTTGAATTTTTCCCTTAATCCGTATCCTGCAAATCTGTCGCTTGATGTCTTCCCAGCGGCCGCAAACCTAAGCATAGGCGGATCTTTGTATCCGAGGGTGGGAGATTCGATCATCCATGCCACCCCGGGAAACAGGTTCTTCAATCTCTCCCTATCCCACTTCAACAATTTCTCAAGGGAGTATTTCTTTGATCCCGGTACGAACTATACCATACAGATTACGATGAATCCTCTTAACAGGAGCATAATCACGTTTTCCGGAAACGTGACAGATTTCACGTTCGGATTTCCGCTTTCTGGTGTGAATGTGTCCTCACCACTTTCCTATGCGTATACCACTTCTAGCGGTTTTTTCGTAGTTTTTCTGAAGCCTGGACCCTCAACGGTGAACTTCACATACCCTCAATATGATACTTACAGAATCAATTCATCATTTTCCTCGAACCTGTCTGAAAACATTACGATGAACTTCATGGGCATCTACAATAATCTCGTGGTGAAGATCAGCAGATCGTTTTCCTTGCTGTTTTCAGTATATTATATTTCATGGGGATACAATTTCATTGCCAGGAACATATCATACTTCGAGATATTCTATTCCACCTTACCATCGTTCGATTCGCCTCACATTATAAAGGTTCCGGCCGGTTCCACTTCCCAGATAATAACCATGATTCCAAATGTCTCGACGTACTACTTCAAGGTTGTTGCGTTCCTCTCGAATGGATACATGGTTACTAGCAACAATATAGAGATACAGAACGGTAACTATGTTTCTATATTTGCCAACCTTGCAATTATTGCAGCAATTGTGATATATTTCTCATACATAGTTATATTAATAAAGAGAAAAAGAAGCCCACCGAAGAACTTTTTCGACTAGGCTACGTTTCGAGATTATTGAAGTTCTCTAAGAGCCAGGTCTCTTGCATCTACCATGTTCTTAAGTTTGTTGTAACCAATTTCTCTGCTTCTGGTTCTGAGTCCGCAGTCAGGGTTTATCCGCAGTTTTTCCGGATCTATGAATTTCAGCGCAGTGTTTATTCTCTGGCGTATCACTTCAGTGCTTTCCACATCGTCAATGTGTACATCTGTTACGCCAAGCCCCAGGAAAGCACCGCCAGAATAATCCACGAAATCTTTTACGGTCTTGTACGGGTCATATACGACCTTGCCACCCGGCTTATCATACACTATCCGGTTTGCAAATTCAAGGTTATAGCCATGGAACCCCATATCCCCAATTCTGCGATACAGAATGTTGTAGTCTGTGCTGTAGCATACATGAAGTGAGAATTCGCAACCCTTGATTCCTTCCATGGATCTGTTCAGTGAATTTACTCCTATGTCCATCTCTTCCGGATGTGTTGTTAGCGCAGGTTCGTCTATCTGGATCTCAAGTGTCGTGTCTCTTTTTGAATACCAGAAATTTCTTATCTCCCTGATCTCATCGTTGATGATCGCTGCATATTCATTCGCAAGCTCTTCCCTGCTGCCGTAAAAATCGTTGAACGACCAGTCCATCATGGTGTATGGACCAGTAATCGGAACTTTTATGGCCCTGTCTGTTACTGACATCACGGCTTTCAGTTCCTCTATATGGACGTTGTCCTTCTTCTTGAGCCTGTTCACTACACTTCCTTTCCTGAAATAGCGGTTATCAAAGCTCCTGACCATACCGTAGAACTCAATTCCGCTAATTCCTGCTGCGAGATGTTCATACATCTCCCACCTGTACATCTCGCCGCCAATTCCAATGTTGTCAAGCCCGGCCTTTTCAAAGAGCCTTACTGTTTCGGTCATTGCCTTCAGCTTCAGTGGATCAAGTTCATTCTTTGAGGCTTTCCTGAAAACGTTGCTGAGATATTCGGGTTTCCTGAAGCTCCCAATTTCCTGTGTTATAAGAGGTTTCATAATTTCACTCCTGCCATTCCCATAATGGCAACTTTTCTGTCCGCTATCTCTCTAGGAAGGAAGTCGAGATAGTCGTTGTGCGTTATTATGATCCTGTCCAGATCGTTCTGTTCCGCCAGGAACGTTGCCACTATTGCTGATTTCTCATCCACCTTTGTACTGGTCGTAAAGCTATCCACTGTCTCAATACCCGCAACCCTTGCATGCTTAATTATCACAGGTAAATCCGCGCTCTCCGGAGAAGTTATTGCAAAGAATTCGCTCTTCATTCCCCTTAGATTCTCACCAAAAATTTTTCCTGTGGAAACCAGCATAGTGGTGAAGTTGTCATTCAATTTGTCCAAAAAACTGAGATCATCATCTCTGGAATATGGCATAGCCTCATAAATCAAAATTTTTTTGAGATGATTTGCATCCATCAGATCTGAGTATATGTCCATCAGGTCCTTGATAATCATCTCCCGATTTCCTGACTTGATGTCGGCCATTTTCAGAAAAGATAGAGGCGATGGAAGAAATGCGTAGAACTCGCCAAACCCTGGGTTTGAATATAAAGGGAAACCGATGGTGTCAAACTGATCAGGTGAGGATTTACCCCGCGAGGAAAGCTTCAGCCTCCCGTATATTTCCGGTCTTCGATAAAATGTGTTTGTGTTCCTGTATCTCGTAAGTGGGCCGAGTACAATACCATCGATCAATGGGCAAAGCGGCCGGAAAATGTCATTCCAGTTGAACATAGGATCAGTGAAAAAATCAATCCTGTTCCCCATAATGTTTTCGGTGTAATGGATGAGTTTCTCCTTTTCCATGATCTCGACAAGATCCTTCGAGGTGAACAGTCCTCTCTCCCATCTTCCTATCCTTACCCTTAGGGCTTCACTTCTTGGGTATATTCCATAAACCAATTTCTCTATTTTTACCATTTTCGAGACACCATCTTATACCTGAATACGGATGCGTAATTCCCTGTGCTTGCAATGTTGATTCCTGACAGCAGATCCAGAATAGAGTCATGCTTACCTGGGATTTGCTCACAACCATTAGGCTTTGCAGGAACAGGTTTCATCAGCCTCATTGTATCCGGTGAATATATGCTTAGTAACTTCAACTCCCCAATAACCGCCATAGATTAAAAATGATTACTGGTTGAAATATTACCCCAAGTAATAAAATTAGAGCCGGATATCAAACCTGACGCCCTGAGATAGCGGAAGATCTTTTCCATAGTTAATGGTGACCGTCTGCCTGCGCATGTAATTCTTCCATGCGTCACTTCCGCTTTCTCTTCCTCCCCCTGTGTCCTTCTCTCCCCCAAATGCACCACCTATCTCCGCTCCTGCGGTACTCGTGTTTACGTTAGCCAGACCGCAGTCCGATCCTCTCAGTGACAGGAATTCTTCGACCTCCCTGAGATCGTTCGAGAATATGGAAGACGAAAGCCCCTGTGGCACTTCGTTGTGAATTTCAATGGCTTCATTGATGGTTCGGTACCTGTATACATAAAGGATAGGTGCAAATGTCTCCTCTTTTGGGATTTCCATGCTCCTGTTAGCCTCTATTATGGCAGGAGAAACATAATACCCATTTTCCAGTCCCTTTATCTTGACTTTCTTTCCGCCGAATATCAGTTTCCCGCCTTCCTTTTGCGCCTTCTTTATTGCTGAAAGAAAGTTGTTCACAGCGGTTTGATCTATAAGAGGACCAACCAGGACATCCTCTTTCAGCGGGTTGTCAACCTTCACTTTTGAATAGATTTCCATGAGTCTCGTGACAAATGTGTCGTATATCCTTTCATTAACGATCGCCCTTCTTGTACTGGTGCACCTCTGTCCAGCAGTGGCAAGTGCCCCGAATGCCACACCCTTTAGGGCAATAGTCAGGTCACTTTTGTCTGATACAATTGCGGCATTGTTACCGCC
>JBBYJL010000063.1:0-6913 GCA_043196285.1 Thermoplasmataceae archaeon
GAGGTGACATGCCATGGTGGATCTGAAAGGTTGAGCGCCATCTGGAAAAGCTTCTTCTCGTCCATTATGGAAGAAATGGAATTGTGGATTTAAATTACCCACACGATCCTGAAGAGAACCAAATATAATGGTGGTAAAATGCAGGAAATCAAGATACATGAGTTTGTCTGTTATTATCGCTTCTGCTTCCAGGGATCATCGAAAAGAAGATCAAGATCACAATATAAGAAGCATCCCGCCAGCTTTCATATCTGAAGGTCACTCCTGTCCGTTCTGGAACAGGAATCGCCATGATAAGATCTGAATCAGAAGTGGCAAAAAATATTCTCGATCAACTAGGTTTTCCCTATCCAGAGAAGATCATGGATATGGCAGTAACAAAAAAGACATAAATTCTAGAGTAAACGCAATGAAATGCAACACAAGCATGCAATCCCGCAAAAAATGAGAGGGGCAGATCAGTTGCCATGACTTTTCCGTCATGGATATAGTATTGAGACAGTGGAATTATATAGTGCTGTAAAGACTTCAGCCACTCTCTTGAAGCATACTTATTCGCTTCTTGATTTCCACATTTCCAAGATCAATCACTTTTGAAAATTCATCCAGCATCCTCACGGAAGACGGGAGGTTCGATTTCGTCAATTGCTCTATGTTAACTCCGATGGGAACCTTATAATCCATATTTTCAAGTGCCTCTGTGACACTTGAGTAAACATTCAGTGCGTTGAGAAGAGATCTGTGAGTGGATTCCGTCATGCTGACATCCTCAAGGATAAAATTTTTGGTGCTCTCTGGAAGATCAACACCAAGAAAGTCGAGGAGATTAAGATCAGCGGTGCTTTTCAGCGGGGCGAAGCTCAATAGAACTGTAGATGGTTCAATGCGCGCAGTTGAACACAGTTTTCCGTATTCATTAAGAACCTCTGCTATCTGTCTCCCGTCGAAGAGCATCTGCGTAGTGAAGAATTTTGCACCGGTCATGGTCTTGTACAGCATCTTTTTTGCCTCTCCACTTCTTTCCGGGAGGCAAATGTTACCGACGGTGATTCCGTTGATCTGGCTCCTCTCCTCCAGATGCTTTATTGTTATATTTGCTTCTGAAACACTGGGACCAGGGTACCTGTGATGCCTAGTGTTGCCTCCCACAAAAATGATGTTCGATATGCCTAAAGAACTTGTCTCTGCAATCCATTTCACATATTCCTCATAACTCTCAATGTGTACGACGACCTTATTTACGATTGCATCCACTCCTATAGAATCAGCAATAGATCGGGCCAGTTTCCTGGTATATACGCTGTTATACCTTGGTTTTCCCTCATGATTCTCCTCCACTAGTTCTGGAACATTAATGGCGTTGAGACGTTTAAAAGGTTTAAGCATTGACACTATCTCGTCTTTTCTTGCATTGACACTCCTCAGTATCTTCTCGTCATGAAGCGTGTCACCTGTCTTGTTGTCGCGAACTGGTACAACAGTAAATATGAGTGGTTTCTTTTGCAATATATCGGCAAATCTTGGATACTCTGCAGACATGTTCATAACTCAATGCATAAGTATGGTGAATACTTTTTGTTTTCTCGATTCCAGTAATAGAAAATGAGTGAATGATTCAGTTTAATTGGAATTCACTTTTCCAAATATGGACAAGAGCCCGGAATAACTGCTTAACAACATCAAGAGGAAGATTACATGTACTCCGACATCCTTCAAATGTTTTAGAACGGCAAGTATTCCTATTCTCTTATCTCCTTCTCAGTAACGAAGTACACCAGCAGCAAAGTGGCCACAGTCAGAATCCCGAGGTACAACAGATACAGCCCTACTGTATACATCTGTGACGAACTTATTATTGTGCCGTTTATGATGACATCTCTCATAGCAATAGCTGACCAGCTCACAGGGTTTCCATATGCTATTGTCTTGAGCCATGATGCCATGAAGGATGGTGGGAATAGCGCGAAACTTGCAAACATAAGTGGCAGGTTCACAAGGTTTGTTATACCGAAGATTGTCTGCATATTCCTCATTCTCACGGCAATTATTGAGAAAATTGCGGAAAATATGAAAGCGATCATGAGAACTGCGACGACTATTACGCCTATTTCCACAATGGTAATTCCATTGGTCAGTTCAAGTCCGTTGGGGATCACAAGTGCGGCGATAAACAGAATCACTACCTGCACGAGTATGCGTACCATGGCTGCAATAATTTTCGAAAAGACTATGGAGCTCCTGCTTATGGGAGAAGACAGAAGCCTGGAAAGAGTTCCAAGACGTCTGTCCCATATTATGTTAATGCCTGAAAACATTCCTGTAAATAGTGCCGTGGTAGTCAGTACGCCGCCCAGAATGAACGTAATGTATGTATGAGCCCCTTCAAGGAAGATTGATGCACTGGAAGATCCAAATGGTCCGGCAGAAAGTGCGCTTCCGAACAGTGCGATCCAGAAGAAAGGCTGAATTAATCCAACGAAGAAGAACGTGGGATTTCTGTACCATTTCTTGATCTCACGCACTGTAAGTGGTATGAGACCGCTCATGCTCTCAGCCTCCTCATGTTCATCATATTCTTTCTGACATCCTCGCCCCCTTCAGCCTCCTTTATAGTCTTACCTGTGTATTCTATGAATACCTGATCCAGAGAGGGTTTGTAGACGTTTATTGAAAGAGGGGTTATTCTGTTCTCAATCATGAAATTGAATATCTTTGCCAGATCCTTCTCGGAGTCGTCGACCTTAATCCTGACATCCAGATCCTTTATTTTCGGAGGCTCTATTGCATCAGGGAAAGCGGTAAGCCTTGATGCGTTTTCCATATCGCCACATTTTACTGAAATTATGTCTCCCTTGAGGGAACTTTTGAGTTCTGCAGAAGTGCCGGTAATGACAATCTTACCCTTATCGATTATTGACATCCTGTCTGCTAGCTCGTCAATCTCTTCCAGATAATGGCTCGTAAGGATTATGGTGACTCCAATCTCTTTGACCACGTTCCTTATGTAGTCCCACATCTTTGTTCTAGTCTGAACATCGAGCCCCAGTGTTGGCTCATCAAGAAAGAGCACTTTTGGATTGTGGAGAAGACCTATTGCCAGTTCCAGTCTTTTTCGCATTCCTCCGGAATACTCTCTAACGTATTTGTTCGCAGCGTTTTTCAGATCTACTAGATCGAGGAGTTTTTCTATCTGATCATCTGCCTGCTTTCTTGGTATGTTATAGAATTGCGCAAACATCATCAGGTTCTCATACCCTTTCAGGTCCTCATCAGCAGTTAAATCCTGCGGAACTATTCCAATTATCTCTCTCACCTTGAACGAGTCCTTGACTATATCCAGGCCGTCAATAGTTGCTGTACCGGAAGTTGGTTTAAGCGAAGAGGTTAACATCTTGATCGTCGTGGTCTTTCCAGCTCCATTAGGACCCAGCAGCCCATAGACCTCACCCTCATTCACCGAGAAGGAGATGTTGTCGACAGCCTTAACCTTACCACTATATATTTTTGTCAAATTCCTGACATCTATTATCGCCATTCATTCACCTTCCAGCCTTTTAATGCAAGTCTGCAATCTTTCAGATATCATTTTCAGGTCGTCCGCCCTGCTTTTCAGTTTTTCTCTCTTGGTCTGAGCGAGATCGAGAAGATATTCCGAGAAGTCCCTCATCTCATTAATTATTGACTCCAGATCGTCATCCAGGAGCTGCGTTTCAACCGATTCATAGTTCTTCACCATCTCGTATTTTCCGTTCTCTCTCTTTTTGATAACCCCCTCATTCTCAAGTGAATGAAGTATGGGATATACTGATCCGGGAGATGGTCTCCAGTAACCCTTGCTCATGATTTCCAGTTCACTCATTATTTCTGCCCCGTTTTTCGGAGAAGACTTGAGCGAATTAATTATATAAGGACGCAAGAAACCTCTCCGTCCCCGCAATTCACTGTATGGATACATAGAGTCGGATATTCGATATCGCTATTTAACGATAACGATATGTTATTTTGCTATATAGAGTTAGAATGATAATGGAACAGGCTGACCTGGTTTTTCCTCTATTCAAGGAGATCTGGAGGTTTTGCTTATCCGCGCATTTTGATGGGAAATTCAGGAACCATGTTTATCAGATGTTTTCCCAGCTCTCACAGCTTGAATTCATAAACTCGTTCCCCTGGATTTTGAAAAATATTGGGAGTCAAAAATTTATTTGTTAGATTGGATTACCTAAACAATGAGAGCTTTGGTAGTAGGAAGATTTCAGCCTTTCCATCTGGGGCATCTTGAGGTCATAAAATCGATACTACGGGAAAATTCCTCCGTAATCATAGGAATCGGAAGCGCGCAGTATTCACATACCCTTAAGGATCCTTTCACTGCAGGAGAAAGGCATCTGATGATATCAAGATCCCTTGAAGAGAACAAGATTTATGATTTTTATCTCGTGCCAATAGAAGATGTGAACTCAAACCCTCTGTGGGTTGCTCATGTTGAATCACTTACACCCAGGTTTTCAAAGGTTTATACTAATAACCCTCTTGTAAAGCGGCTGTTTATGGAGAAAAAATATGAGGTTCGGTCAGTATCACTTCTCAACAGGACGAGGTGGTCCGGCACCAGAATACGTGAAAAGATGATCAGCGGGGGCGACTGGAGATCTGACGTCCCCAAACAGGTTGCGGAAATAGTGGAAGAGATAGACGGGGAGGGAAGACTCCGTGATCTCGCAAAATCCGATGGAGAGTGACTATCCTATGAGTATCTTCTCCATCACCTTGTAATCGTTGAATATGTGATCAACAACGCAATATTCATCAGCCTGATGATAGACATCATTGACTGCTGTGCTCCAAACCACGGCCTCAATCCCCATATTTCTGAAAAATGCTGCGCATGTACCGCCTCCTATCCCTATAAGAGTGGGTTCAGATCCAGAGACCTGGTTTATTGCTGAAGAAAGCAAGGTGACTATTTCTGAATTTTTTGACGTAGGTAAAGGAGATTGTTCCCTCTGGATGGTTTCCATGGTAATCTTGACCTTGTTGTCTGCCTCAAATTTTCTGAGCAGTCTGTCAATCTCATCTGTCACAATATCAAGATCGTATTTTGGAAGGATGCGGCAATCCATGTAGAATACGTCCCTCCCGGGGATCGTATTGATATTCTCCACATTTAGATCATGTTTGGTGATCTCAAATGTCGACTCACTTGGATCAAACAGATCATTTGCATCCTTGAACCTCTCATGGAGCATTTCATCCAGTTCAAGCATGAATTTCATTCCCAGTTTTGAGGCATTCACAGCATCGGATGGCCTGCTCGCATGACCCTGTTTTCCAAAAACCGTGAACTTCAACCACATTATGCTCTTTTCTGCTATCTCTATCTGTTTTCCGTCCGGTACTCCCCAGTCAGGCACTATTACCAGATCATCCTTGTGGAATATGTTCTTGGATATCAGATACTGTATACCGTATTTGCTCCCCATCTCCTCATCGGCAACGAATGCAATTGCAAGATTGTACCTGAGCTTAGATGGGTCAAGCTTCTTGAGCATGTACAGAGAAAGAAAGACAGCCTGAAGGTTATCCGATGACCCCCTTCCGTAGATTCTGTTACCTTCAACGGTAGCCTTGAACGGATCCTTTGTCCAGAGATGGATATCACCTGCAGGAACTGTATCAACATGAGGGATAAACCATAGTGTCTTCTCCTTATTACCTATCTTCAGTACCAGATTTGATCGTTTGGTCTGACTCTCATCCGTTACGTCATATCTGGTGAATGAATCGTATCCCAGTTCCTTAAGAATAAACTCGATTTCATCCATGCGGTCAGACTCACCCTTCCCGCCCGCGAAAGGCGAGATTGCCTTAACTGGTATGATTCTCTTAGCAAGATTTACAATAAAATCAAAGTCGGAGTTTTCTGGTGTCTGTTCCATGATTCCTTATACCAACACCTCTTATATTTTATTTCTATTCTTTTTCAAATAAATTCCAGACAACCATGCGTTTATTCCAGCAGTATCTCAAAGCCGCACTCGAAGGATTCACCAGAAACCAGCTTTAAAAGGCCGATATGATTATTAAAAGCGTCCGGTGCTCCGGTCATAGGTTCTATTGCCACTGATATTTGTTCAGCAAATATTCCGTTGTAGAGGACAATATATGGCATTTTAAACCTCCTGATCAGGAGTGTCATATTGGAAGATATCAACCTTATTTCACCGTCAAAGAGGAAACAATTATCGAATACTGAATGATTCATGTTTCCTGACTTCAGGTCCACGGTCTCCAATTTGCCATTTGGAAAGAACTGATCCTCGTATACCAGCTTTCTCATAGTACCTTTGTAATCAATGCTCCATTCCTTTCCTACAAGAAAGTAAGGATGAAAGCCAATCATTAATGGTAAATCAGATGTGCCAGCATTGGTAGCCTTGTAGTTGACAGCGAACCCATCACCTGATATGGAATACAACAATCTTGAATGCAATACTGAAGGATAACCGGGATGATCCAGTCTGCTGCTTAGAGAAATCTCAGAGGCATTTCCGGAACTTTCAATATTCCAGATGCGATCTTTCAGGAGTCCGTGGATCGAGTGTTCACCAGCGTTCTTTGGTAATACGTATTGATTTCCCTCAAAGGTATATGTTGCGTTCCTTACCCTGTTGGCAAAGGGTGAAAGAACAGCACAACCCCCATGAGTCTGATGCCCGTCATGTGATTTCTTGAATATTTCAGTGGATCCAATCTTCAGTGTCGAGATATAGGCTCCCAGTTGATCTATGTCAGCTCTGCTGTTTCCATATTCAATAGTAGGCACGTCGTAGAATTTGATGATTGTATATATAGTCCATCTTACTGACAGCTATTTATACTTCTGATATGGCTTGATATTATGGATGAAAAC
>JBBYJL010000064.1:0-6690 GCA_043196285.1 Thermoplasmataceae archaeon
GGGAATCCGGATCTTATTGCCCTTTGTGCGGAAAATGGTACAGCTACGGTCGTTCATGCACATGGCGATAACATTACCAGGATTTCAGATATCGTCCCAAACCTGAATGGGATGATTCTTGGAACCTGCCAGACTGAACCGCCACCCAGTGGTCTGAGAAATATCGGCGGTTTCACAGATGGAGACAGATCAGCGTACCTTGCCGATTTTCTAGGAGCACGAACAATCACTCTCGCCGGCTTTGATTTCACAGCACCTGCAGAAAAACCCGGAGGCAATCCGGTCAGGAAAAAACTTAAGCTGGAATGGGCGAGAAAATACCTTGAGGCTCTTGCCCAAAAAAGGGGAAAAACGATGATTATTAGTGAAATCATTGAGATCTAGTAATTATCCCGTCCTCCACCTTGACTGCGAATTTGACTGAATCAATCATGATGCAATAATCGATGTCCCTGGAGAATCCTATCATCGAGAGTCTTTTTGCGCCGGAACTGTTGAGTATTCTCTTTCTGTAAAATTCGTCATCTGGTGTATTTCCACTGAGTTTTTCCTTGAGATATTCTGCGTAGATGAAATCCTCGTCTGCATATCCGTCAGGCCTACCAGAGGTGATGATCACTATCTTTTCTGTATCTCCAACGTAGTTGACAGTTGCAGAACAGTTCACAAATGATGAAAGGAGAATAGTCCTGTCCTTCAGTCTGCTGATTATCTTTGTGCCATTGGTGGACGTGAAGATTACAGTCTTTCCTGAGAAATCAATGTTCCATACATCCGCCGGTGAATTCCCAAGATCGAATCCTGGCACCTTAAACCCGTACCTTTCACCAGCGAGAACGTAATCCGGATGGCTTCTGGAAAGAGATCTAGCCTTCTTCACCGTACCGGTTGGAATTATTTTTTCAGCACCGTTTTTCAGGATTATCGGTATGGTTGTCGTGGACCTGAAGACATCAACAACAATCTTCAAACCATCCCTGTCTATTTCATCCTTCCTTCCATCAAGAATATCTATTGTACGCAATCTATCGGTTCATAATTCTCTATTGGTATATCTTATTCTCTCTACCTGCACCTCTACAAAGATCATTTACCGCAAAATTCATTCAGATATCCCGGGAAATCAGGGAATCATGAATAACCTTTTCATCCCGGCCGTATTCATTGATCATGGTTCTACAAGTGCAGCTACCTGATATAAAGGAAGGCGAAATGATTGACAGGCGATACAGCTGTGAGGGTGAAGATATCTCACCCGCTCTGGTCTGGAGTGAAGCTCCATCCGCCACAGAATCGTTCGCCATAGTGATGGATGATCCTGACGCTCCCGGCGGAACTTTCATTCACTGGGTACTCTACAATATAGGAAGTGAATCATCGAGTATCCAAGAGAATCTTCCCCGATTAAAGTCGACTTCCCTGGGCTATTCTCAGGGGATAAACAGCTTTGGAAGGATTGGATATAATGGCCCATGTCCCCCACGCGGCACCACACACCGATACTATTTTCGCATATTTGCTCTCTCCACAAAGGAAAAGTTCAGGCATTCAATGAGCAGAGATGATCTTATGCGGATGATAGAGGGAAAGGTGATTGAGAGTGCAGTTACTATGAGAAAATTCGGCCGCTGAACCAATAATAAATGATCCGGGATAACAGGAAATGGAGCATTTCCAATCATTCATAAGAGGTTTCCGTAAAGATATATAGTGTATTGAGCATCCAATCATGCTTGTCTGATTCCTCTGTGACACATAGAAATAACATTCTTGGATACATGGTGGCAGTTTCTGGACTTCTTACTATGGCCTTTGGCATCACCATTTCACTCACCGCGCCCATATATATAGTCAGGTTGGTCAAGGGGGATTATCTTGTAATCGAGAAGGATTTCGCAATTCTTATAGTTCTCGCAGGAGTTGCACTGGTTTGGTACGCCCTGAAACTAGGAGCCAGAAGGAAGAGAGTCTGGAGGGCAGTTTTCTTCCTCATTTCACTGGTCACAATATTTTACGCCCTTTACGGAATAACGCTATACATTCCCACAGCGATTGGTATAATCTTCAATCTTTCCCTGCTTTTAATACTTTTCAGGCACAGGCATGAGTTCAAGTACCCTTCTGCAAGGCTCCTCAATGCAGAGACAATTGCCTCCCTCATCACGATCTTTTTCACCCTCTCTTACGGGATAGGAGGCACACTGATTCTAGGTAACCAGTTCTCTCCAGAGATACACAACCTTGGTCAGGCAGTATATTATACAGGAGAGGTTGTTACCACGCTCGGTTTCGGTGATATACTCCCAATATCTATCGCTGCAAGGCTTTTCACAATCTCCCTTGTTGTGCTAGGTATAGCATCTTTTTTTGGGGCAATGGTTATATTGATATCTCCCATGATAGAGAGGAGGATTGGAGGAATAGTGGACGTCCTGAAGCGGCATCAGCTCGAGACAATCAAGAATTATACTCTGGTCTGCGGATATTCCAACTATCTCCTGAAATATCTGGATGAATTGAAGGCTGAAGGCGAGATAGTCGTAATCATGGGAAAACAGATCGCACAGTCTGATGATCTGAAGGATTCAGGTTTTCTTATGCTGGATGAAGACCCTGAGAACGAATCCATCCTCGGGACATTCGACTTTAACAACGTGAACCGTATATTCATTGCCTCACCTGACGACAGCTACAACCTGATTGTTGCAGCATCATTCTATCAACTGGAGAACCAGGATATCCTGAGGAAAAAGATAACGGTCATAATCAACAATCCTTTGCACCATGCAAAATTCGGCATATTCGGATACAATATCGTTGATCTTTCGTCTGTAATGGCAAGCTACCTCAAGCAGATGGTTTGAACTCTGGAGAAATGAAATTGCCCGAGAGCACATTTTTCATTCTCTATTGAATAATTGTAATACCTGTGAAGAACTGAGAATGGGATCAATGCCAAATTGTACCGCAGAATTAACTAATTTTTACCTATCTGCATAGCATCCGGATTCACAGTAACGTTCAGGATTTAATTTCGCCTCTGTAATGGAACTAAATCTGGCAAAGATGAACCTTAAAAGCACGTATAACATGTATATAGCGTGAATTTTCTAAGAATTGCCGAGGTATTCGAGCAGATGACTTCAACCACCAAGAGAAACGAACTCAGCACCATCCTTGCGGGCCTGCTGAAGGAATGCGGCAGTGATCTCAGGATTGTGTCTTATTTTGTTCAGGGAAAGCTCGCGCCAGATTTCGAAGGGATAGAAACAGGGATGTCCGATAAGCTGATAATCCGGGGGCTTTCAAAGGTTTCCGGAATGACTGAAAAGGATGTCATGGAACTGTTCGTGAAGGAAGGGGACCTTGGATCTGTGGCGGAGTCAATAGCCAGGATCAAGAAGCAGAAAGGACTGTTTGGCAGTGAACTGACCGCATCTTACGTATATGAGGTGCTGAGGAAGATCGCTGGTTCTGCAGGCGAAGGCAGTATCAAGGCGCGTACCGATATGTACACAGACCTGATCATGAATTCCTCACCACTTGAGGCGAAGTACATAACACGTATCATAAGCGGAAAGCTCAGGCTTGGTGTATCTGATTCCACAATACTTTCATCATTGGTGGAGGCTTTCTACGATAAGGAAAAATTCAGCGAGGTCGAGGAAGCCTACAACTTCTATCCCGACATGGGAAGGATCGCCGATCTGCTGCGATCCGGCAACTACCAGGAACTTGCCAGCACTGGTCCTTCACTGATGGTTCCATGCAAGGTGATGCTTGCAGAAAGGCTCCCCACAGTAGAGGATATTCTTGAAAAAATGGGTGGAAGGGCTGCCTTTGAGTACAAGTATGACGGCATGCGTGTGCAGATTCACAAGAGAAAAAAAATCGTAAGGATCTTCTCAAGAGGAACTGAGGAGACCACAACAAACTTTCCCGACATCGTGAAGGCTGCGGGAGAAAGTTTTGCCGATGTGGACTGCATACTGGATGGAGAGGCAGTGCCATTCAACCCGGAGACCGGCGAGCTCTATCCATTCCAGGTCGTATCACAGAGACGGGGAAGGAAATACAATCTTGAGAAAATGGAGGAGGAGATTCCGCTGGCAGTTTTCCTCTTTGATGTACTGTACCTGAACGAAGAATCTCTGGTGAAGAGGTCATATCCTGAACGGAGGAAGATACTGGAATCCATCGTAAAGGAGGACGACCATTTCCGGCTTGCAACATCACTTGTATCGGATAACCCTGAGGAGATCAACAGGTTTTTCGAGAAAGCGATCGAGGATGGCTGCGAAGGCGTAGTTGCAAAAAACATTACAGAGGACTCAGTCTACAGGGCTGGTGCAAGAGGATGGCTATGGATCAAGATGAAGAGGGACTACCAGGCAGAGCTTTCGGATTCCCTGGATCTTGTGGTCATAGGTGCATTCAACGGCCATGGGAGAAGAAAAGGTACCTATGGAGCTCTTCTGCTGGCATGCTATAATCATGATACAGACACATTTGAAAGCACGTGCAAACTTGGGACCGGTTTCAAGGATGACGTTCTCTTCAGCCTGCCAAATAAATTCGAATCGCTCATTGTGAAAGAAAAACCAGCTCGTGTGGTATCTTCAATGATTCCGGATTCATGGATCTATCCGCGAGTAGTAATGGAGGTTGTTGGAGCAGAGATTACAATCAGTCCTGTCCATTCATGCGCATTCGGAAAAATATCGCCAAATGCCGGACTGGCACTCAGATTTCCCAGGTTCTCAGGAAGATGGCGTGAGGATAAAAAACCAGAAGATGCCACCAGCACAATCGAGATTATAGAAATGTACAACAATCAAAAGAAAAGTATGACTCGATCCTGAGAAATCAAGTTCTCAAAAATGAAAAAGGGATTACTCCCTATCTCTGTAGTTGCCCGAGTTTCTTCTGGGAGGTCTGTCTCCGCCGAAGCCGCCACCAGAATCATTTCTTCTGTAGCCTCCGCCGTTTCCGCCCCTCCTGTATCCTCCGGGCCTGAACTGGTTCTCGTATTCTTTCTCGCTCATGTCGAGAGAATCGTTAACCTCTGTGATCTCCTCCGTACCCGGATTCAGTGAACCGTACTTTCCGACATTAAGTCTCATGTGGCCTCTCACAAGGGATATGTATCCGTTGTCAATGTAAATGGTGTCTCCATCCTTTGCATGCTCAACCTGGTCTCCCCAGAGTGAAAGTGTGACCTTTCCGGTTTCGTCTCCAACCACGACCTCGGTTACGGTTTTTTCCTCGCCGAATCTGGTCGTTATTGCCTTTGCTTCCCCTACAGACACTACCTTCCCCAGAACATTTACTCTTCTGGAAGAAGGAGTCAAGTCTTTTATCTTTGTGGTTCCTTCCATCTTATTACATCCTTCGTCTTGGTAAAAAGACAATCCCCCATTTTTGAATCATATATAAGTTTGTTGTGTGTGCTGAACTCTTGCAGCATGAAATGTGTGCAAGGAATAAATATGGATGCCCGGATCATGGTATATGAAAATCGAGGATTTCAAGGGAAAGAATTACATCGTGACCGGAGCAGGCAGGGGAATAGGTAGAAATATTGCCCTGATGATAGCCGAGTCAGGTGGGAATATACTTATCAACTACAGAAATGACGATGAATCGGCCAAGGGAACCATGAAGGACTGTATCTCACTTGGTGTGGAAGCCTCACTGTTCAAGGCTGATCTTTCAACCATGGACGGTATAAATTCACTGGCAGAATACTGCTCCGGCAATCTTGAAGGACTCAGTGGTCTGGTGAATAATTCTGGAATTTACGAGGGAGAAAGCCTGGAGGAAATGACTTATGAATCCTGGCAAAGAGTGATGAACACAAATCTGAACCCCGTGGTATTTCTCACAAGGTCCCTGTCAAAGCAGCTAAAGGCAACAAAAGGATCTTCCGTGGTCAACATTTCATCAGTCCTTGGATTTGTTTCTGACAGTTATGGACTCGCATACCAGTCCAGCAAGGCTGCGATCATCCATCTAACAAGATCTCTTGCGAAATCTCTGGGGCCTGAGGTTAGAGTCAACTCAATAACTCCCGGTTTCATAATGACAGACATGAATCGCGACGGCTGGAGCGACGATGAATTCAGGGCGAAGGTTGAGAGAAGAACCATTCTGAAGCGGTGGGGCAAAGCAGAGGAAATTGCGACAGTTGCGTGTTTTCTTCTCTCATCCGGAGCATCGTACATAACGGGAACCAATATAGTGGCAGACGGTGGGATCTCCCTCTGAAATCATGAATGAGAGAATTCATTCCTGATTCATATGTTCCACAGACCAACAAATTCGTGCAAAAGTAATGAAGCTGACAGATTTCGAAGATATAAGGTCAAGTATAAAGTCTGGGTTGAGGGTTGCAGACCTCGCATCCTTCAGACTGGGCTTGTCAATTCATTGGGGGATGGAGAATAAGTGAACCATCGAAGAGAAACCACTGGAAAATTTTTTGTCTAAGCAGTAAGGCTTGAGATTATAGTTAAATACCATACTTTTAGTGCGTAATAAGATTATCCATACATGGGGCGAAAGCATACAATTCAGGTTCTTAGGAAAATGACTGCTGAAGATCTTGAACAGCGGATCAAGACTCTTGAGAAGGATACAAGGGTACTCAAGCGGCTTTACTTCATACGATACAGGTACGAAGGCTATTCT
>JBBYJL010000065.1:0-6430 GCA_043196285.1 Thermoplasmataceae archaeon
AGAGACAAACCATTCTCGATTAAGATATATATCTATCACAAATACTATGACAATGTCACGGACAGAGTCTGAATCAGAACTGAAGAATGTACTAGAAAAGTATCTCTCTCTTCAGGAAGAGGCGATGAAGAAGCTATCGGTCAGTACTCCAAAAGGCTCATTCTTAGAGGAGGCTGCCACAGACTTTCTAGAAATGGTAAATAATTACATTAAAGATTCCTTATATTTCTCTGAGAGGGGAGATTATATAAGATCTTTCGCCGCGATAAATTATGCTTACGGATGGATTGATGCAGGGGTTAGAATTGGTCTCCTTGACGGAAAGCAGGATCACAGATTATTCACTACCTATAAATAAACTGCATCATGGGATTATCATGGCTGTTAGTGGCTGCAAGTTCAGGTTACGATTTCGGTTAACAATGATCTTAAATTGGTGCTAATATCCACTTTCGGAAGTTATCATCCCTGTGGATTAAGGGATTGCATTTCAAGCCTGACCTGTTTTGCATGTGTTTTACGGTGAGTCTCCAACACCATGCACACATCAGAACCCCACATGCAGTGAAGACCTCATGGCTGTTCATTACTATTCTGCACATTTGTCCAATAGACCAATGCAGTTATGCAGAAAAGATCGCAGAAATAACATGATTTCAATGTACTTATTGTTTTGATATTTAAAAAAATACCAATAAATTCAGGGCTGTTAGGCTTTATATGTATTAACTTTGCACACTGGCAGCGCAAATATCCATTTGAATAATTTATTATAAGACCAAGGAGAGTGGTGACAACAACGCCCAAAGTCATACTAATATCTATATTCTATTTTATCATAATGAACATGAAAATCAAACGTTTTTCTGAGGCTGCACGGAAATCGTTCAACGCAAGGTCAAAACGATATATCTTTTAATATGAAATGAATGTAGGTATTCGACTTGGTAAGTAAATCAGGCGGGATTTGATTCCATGGAACAGGATAAAGAAGCTGTTAAACCTCAAGAAGTAAAGAAAACTCCGAAGAAGAGCCCTAAGCCAGAGAAGAAAAAGGACGAAGTAAAGACAGAAAAGAAACCTAAGGAAATTCCAAAGGAAAATGAGAACTTTCTTTACATAGTTAGAATTGGAAACAGGGATCTCGACGGGGAGAGAAATGTAAGGAATGCACTCAGCGACGTCAAAGGAGTTGGAATGAGGCTTGCAGATGTTATAATTAAAAAGCTCGGTATCGACGGGAAAAAGCGGATAGGGGACCTTGATGAAACCACGCTAGATAAGCTTAGAAATTATCTTGAAAGTAAAGAATATGAGGGTATTCCGGAATGGGCATTAAATCACAGATCTGACATCGTGTCCGGAAGGTCATATAATCTTATTTCTAACGAGTTGGACCTCCAGTTGCAAGACGACATCAATATGATGAGAAAGGTCAGATCATATAAGGGTGTAAGACACGAAACGGGCCACAAAGTAAGGGGACAGAGAACAAGATCGAATGGAAGGAAAGGTCTCGCCATTGGTGTAATTAAGAAGAAAGAAACCCCGCAGCAGAAGGCCTGAGGTGAAAAGTTATGGGAGATCCTAAATTTCAAAGAAAAAAATATTCAACGCCAAGACACCCATGGGAGAAGAACAGAATCGATGAAGAGAGAAAGCTGCTGAATGATTATGGTTTGAAAAACAAGCGTGAGTTGTGGAAATCGCAGTCTCTGCTGGATTCATTCAGGACACAGGCGAGAAGTCTTCAGGCAAAGATGAGGACTAACGACGAGAATTCGAGAGTTCAGTTCCAGAACATGATTAACAGACTCAACAGGTATGGGATACTTGGTCAGAGTGCAACTCTTGATGATATCCTATCGCTGACCATTGAGTCTGTTCTTGCAAGGAGATTACAGACTTTAGTATACAAGAAGCATCTGGCCGGAACTCCAAAACAGGCGAGACAACTGATCACGCACGGGCAGATCATGATGAACGGGAGGATAGTAAATATTCCAAGTATGCTGGTGGAAAGAGTATTTGAGGATACAATAGATTACAATCCACACTCACCGATATCTGACGAGGATCATCCTCTTAGAAGAGTACTTGTTTCTGGCAATGCAGGAGAGGATAATCCAGAGACAGCAGAAGAGGTTTCACCAGAACATGAGGAGGCCGATAAGCAATGAACAAGACAGGAATTGCACACATTTTCTCTTCACAGAACAATACAATTATTCTGGTGACAGATGTAACAGGAGCTGAAACTATAGCAAAAGCGACTGGAGGAATGGTTGTTAAGAACGACAGGGACGAGTCCAGCCCTTATGCGGCTATGAAGGCTGCTGATATGGTTTCAGATAAGCTTCGGGAGAGGGAGATAACAGATCTTATCATTAAGGTCAGGGCTCCTGGCGGAAATAAATCCAAGATACCAGGTCCAGGCGCACAATCTGCCATAAGGGCTCTTTCGAGAGCAGGATTCAAAATCGTGAGGATTGAAGAAGTCACCCCCATACCGCATGATGGCACCAAGAAGAAAGGTGGAAAGAGGGGAAGGAGAGTTTAATCAAATGAGCATCAAAATATTGGAATCGTCAGATAAATTTATTAGATTTTCGATAAACGGCATAACTCCATCTGAGGCAAACTCTATTCGCCGCACACTCGTTTCGGACATCCCGAAACTTGCCATTGACAAAGTTATCATTCATCACGGACAGATCAGGGATAAAGAGGGAAACGTTTACGACTCCTCTCTTCCATTATTTGATGAAATGGTAGCTCAGAGACTTGCATTGATTCCTATTAAAACAGACTTGAACATCAATTTCAGGGATGAATGTTCCTGTAAAGGACAGGGTTGTCCATTGTGCACCGTTTCGTTTTCCATAAATAAGCTGGGGCCAGCACTGGTGACTTCAGGCGATATCCAGCCTGTTTCAAACCCTGATATCATGCCAACAGACCTCGAGATACCAATTGTGAAGCTTGGCAATAAACAGGCTATGTTAATAACTGCAGAGGCTATAATGGGCCGGGGAAAGGATCATGCGAAGTGGCAGGTAACTTCTGGCGTGGCGTACAAGTATCACAGAGAATTTTTAGTAAAAAAAGAAAATTTCGAAAGATGGATGGAGATCAAGGATAAATGTCCCAAGTCAGTATTAAGAGAGGACAAGGATTCCATAGTCTTTACTGATGATTTTCCATGCAAATTGTCTCATTATCTGTTCGACGACACATCTGTAAAAATAAAAGAGGACGACACAGAATTTATATTCAAATTTGAGACAGACGGTTCGCTGAAAGCACTGGACGTCCTGGAATACACTTTAAGAAGACTTCCTCAGAGACTGGATGTGCTCCACGAAAGCATAGTGACCACTGACTGATCAGCATTTTTAAATTTTCTATTCACATATTTTTTTGCACCGGTCCAATTGCGGTCTTTGATTTTTCTCAGAATAGTATCAGACTGCAAAAATCAGTAAAGTTGAATAATAGTCGCCTTATAACTATGAACAATGGAAGATTTCACAAAAATATTTGTTGAGCTTGGAAGCCAGATTATGAGATCGATCCGCGCAAAAACAGATATGGACAGGCTGGGTGATGTCGTAGGTCAGGGGTCGGATGGAACCCCAACAAAACTTGTAGACAAGATCAGCGAAGATACAGTGATCAGGTATTTCGATGAATTTGATCTTCCATTTAACATAATCAGCGAAGAAGCGGGCTTAATTTCGAGAGGATACGATGAAAATGCTGTAATTGATCCCATAGATGGAACCACTAATTTCATCGCAGGGATACCTATGTATGCCATTTCAATTGCAGTAATGCGTGAAGACTTTGATTCATTGAGGTACGGATTTGTTATGAACCTTGCAAACGGAGATTTTTACCATGCGGCTAAAGATCACGGGTTCTATATAAACGGCAAACCCGTAAATAGGAAAAAACCGGGGAACGGTATATTCCTTGCGGCCATAAGCGGCGGAATAGATCCAAAGACTTCATTATTGCTCAGAAGGGCACGAAAGACAAGAGCCCTGGGCTGCTCATCGCTTGAACTTGCCCTTGTATCTGCAGGTTCTGCAGACATTGCCATTCACCTTGGGATCGGAAATGAAATCAGAAATGTTGATGTCGCGGCAGGCGTTGTAATGGTCAGGGAGATTGGTGGAGAAGTTCTTGACGAGGATGGTAACAAACTTAATTTTGGTAAAACCACTTCAGACAGAAAAAACATGATTGCTTATAGGGAACGTGGAACTGTGGAGGGAATATTCTGAAAATAGGTTTTGTAATCAGGAAGGGCTGCGAAAGATGCGCGAATATAGTCAAGAGAATAGTGGAAATTTTACCAGAAGACTGGGTTTGTGAATTCGATGCTGAATCGGCGAAATTCTTGAACAGGAAAGGAATGCAAATGGAAAAAATGGATGCTGACATGGTTATAACAATAGGCGGGGATGGAACGGTACTGAGGACCCTGCAGAGTGTTAGATCACCAATACTTGGTATTAACATGGGCGGTCTGGGCTTCCTTTCGGAAGTTGAGGTAGGGGATGTTGAAAGTACGGTTTACAAGCTGATAAGGAACGAATTTACTCTTGAGAAAACTCTCAAACTTAAGGTGATGCTAAACGGGTACAGGCTCCCAGATTCAGTCAACGAGATACTCATTCATTCTGACAAGATATCCAAGATTAGAAGATTCAGCATTTCCACAAAGAACAGCTTTATTGATCTGACCGCTGCGGATGGCGTGATTGTAGCCACGCCTATTGGATCAACCTCATATTCATTCAGTGCAGGGGGCCCGATTCTTTATCCCACACTTCGTGCCATGGTTATTTCATATCTTGCACCATTTATATCCAGATCTCGATCTGTGGTGATACCCCCTGAAGAGGAAATACTGATAAGAATCATAGGCGAAAAACAGGGATGCCTGCTTGTAATTGACGGTCAGTATGAAACAGAAATAAGTTCCAGAGACGAGATTAAAATAAGCATCTCTGAAAATTATGCCCAGTTTGTAAATGTAGGACAGTCATTCTTTGACAGAGTTAGGGAGAAATTGATAAAAAATGTGGTGGATTAGGGAAAGAACATTGAGGATGATAATGGAAGCTTCAAAGGATACATACCCAAGAGAGTTTGGTGCACTGCTGAAGGCAGAGAACAACATCATCTATGAAATAGCCATTATTCCAGGTACCATTCAGGGGGACAAGCACACGATGTTCTGGATGTTTATGAAACCAGTTGATTTTTCCATAGTTGGCAGTGTCCATTCACATCCAAACGGTGTTACTCTCCCTTCCGATCAGGATCTGAACATGTTCTCAAATAATGGCCCCGTTCATATTATTGTTGGTTACCCATACAGGATCACTGATTTCCAGGCATATGACAGATCCGGAAATCCCGAAAAACTAAAGATCATTTAAAAGCTACAGCTTCAGTCCCACCTGGCCTACATACTGTGCCTGAGGTCTTATAATCCTGTTGTCAGAAACCTGTTCAATGTAATGTGCGCTCCAGCCGAACACTCTTGCAGAGGCAAAGACTGGAAGGAAAAATCTCTCTTCTATGCCCAGGGCATTCATATAAAGCGCCCCGTAAAAGTCCAGATTAACGGGAATATGCCTCTCCTGCCACATGTAAGATTCAATGGTTTCTGCATATTTCATAACGCTGTCGTAACCGTGAAGTTTTTTGAGCCGTGTTTTTATGTACTGTGCCCTGGGATCCTTGGTTTTGTAAACCCTGTGGCCAAACCCCATGATCTTTTATTTCCTCGATAGCCTGTTCTCTGTAAATTTTATAGCCTCATATTCGGACTTGAACTTGAGCAGATAATCCAGAACCTGTGAATTTGCACCACCGTGTAATGGACCCTTCAGTGCCGAAAACGCTATTGTTATTCCGCAAACTGGATCAGTGAGCATGGACGCTGTCACGCGTAATGCAAACGTCGATGAGTTAAATTCATGCTCCTTGTACATAATAAGGAGTTTCTCGAAAAATTTCGAGTTTTCTCTGTCATCTCTCCCGGTCATAATTCTGTAAAGTTTTTCAGCATAGGTGCCACCGATCTCTTCCATATCCATTTACCCGCGTATGGCAACGTCTGAATAGTAGATTATTGGGGGAAACATAGAAGCTATCTCGATCAGAAGATCCATATTTTTCCTGTTCATGTATGGATATAATAAAACAATAGACCTGAGGTTGTTCATTATATTTGGATCCTTCAGGATGCGAATTATCTCCCTCACACGCCGCTCTATCAGGGAATTTGACTTAAGGAGATCGGAAAATCCGGACTTTGTTTGATCATCCAATTGGTTCGGGTCAGTACCAGATGTGCCACGGATTCAAAGTCAAGTTTATCTACCAGGGCAACAACTCTAGGTTGTGAAAT
>JBBYJL010000066.1:0-6317 GCA_043196285.1 Thermoplasmataceae archaeon
GCCAAACCTTTACGTGTATACAGTGTTATGAACCGAAGGCAACTATATACTAAATGCATTATATCAATAGGATATTCAATTTCCTTTCTGGGCACGGAGGGATCAGAAAATCATGGGAGATACGGAATCAGGAATAAAAAAGAGTGTTAATTCTGACGAATGGATGGCGCACATCAGACTAAACAGTTACGTTAATATAAATCGTAACCTGGTGCCGACATGACATTCCTTTTTCTTATTCCAGAAGCTGAAAGTTGAGACAACGTGAGGTGCGGGGACATGGTTAAAGGATATCTGCAAATAGTGAACCTGATATAATTTCACCGGTTTAATAGTTCAGATTCATCAATTTTGGATGGAGATTCAGGGTCGATTGATCAGGCCGGCCCAATCCATATTGGTTCGAACAGGATAGTTTCTTTGAAAGCGATTCGTTCTAAATTTGTTCAGATGGAACAGATTCAAAAATCTATTTCGTTGCTGAATGTATGTTTATGACAGAGAAGGCGCGGGATTTTTTCCTGATTTTATTGAATCCCGCATCCTCAAGCATTGAAGTGACCTGATCAGGCGAATGAAATTTTTGCACTGATCTGGACAGGTAAGAATATGAGTCTGATCGGGTCGCAATATCGCCGAATGCCGGAACAAGCGTGTAGAAGTAAAGCCTGAAGAGGTCCCTGAATACAGGTACAGCCGGGTTGTATATGTCAAGGTTGGTGAACCTCCCACCCTTCCTGAGAACTCGGTGCACTTCGCTGAAGTATCTCTTCACGTCACCGACATTCCTCGTGAGAAACGCCGATGATACGTAATCTACAGATTCATCCTCCAGCGGTATGCTCAGGGCGGAGGATACTATGAACCTTGAATCGGGCAGGCGATCCCTCCTGAACATGCTTTCAGTTATGTCCAGGCAGATAATGCTGCATTCCCGGCAACGTCTACTGATCATGTACGCTAGTTTTCCCGTACCTGATCCGCAGTCCAGTACAGTCGATCCCGGTACTGGAGAGAGTTCCTTCACTACCTCGCTCCTCCAGGATCTGTCCATGCCAAAGCTTATGATGAAGTCCAGAAGATCATATTTTGATGATATGCTGTTAAAAACATTTACTACATTGTCAGGCATTTCATACCCTCATCTGCGCATACTGTGCATGCGGTACTCCTGATATGGTGATCACATTGTCCGGGTCCACAAATCCTTCCCTGATCGCTATACCAACCACGATTTCCCCCACAAGATTCGCAATGGTACATATGCCCAGTGCTGATACAAAGGTTTCCTCCGACACCCTTATCTCTCCATAAAAAGATTCATTGACTTCAATATGCAGCCTGTCCTGACGGAACGCTTTGCCAATAAGGGACTTATCAGCAGCTGCGAGCAGGACTTCACCTCTTACGCTCATCATTTTCATTACGATCTGATCTTTCAAGATATAGCCCTCAGTTTTCCATCGCTTGGTTCATACACCTGCCCCTGGGACTTTAACTTACTGATCAGGGACTTTGTCCTGGCCTCATTTATACCCAGATTCTTTGCCTCCTTTTCAACCTCGGATATCGGGGCATAACCTTCCTTTCCCATAAGCTTCTTCACTATAAAATAGACGGTTTCAAGGTCGTTTCTCTGTCTGGAGGACATTCCCACGTTGATGATATCAGCATCAATCTTGCCCTCGTCAGATGCCACGTCGCTCAGGTAGTAATTTATGATCTTTATGGCGAGTTCCGCGTCACTCTTAGTAACGATTGGTGAAAGCCTCACCCTGGCGCTGGCCTCAGAAAGTCGAATGGTTGATTCCAGCTGCCTCGCTGTAATCTGCATTGATTCAGACTTGCTGTTCCTGGCCTTCACGTAATAGGTCTTGATGGTCTCTACAGCCTCATCCGTGAGGACAGGGAAGACTCTGCTCCTTGCATAAGCAACATAGCGCCTTATGACGTCCTTAGGTATCCTGGGAACATAATTGACATCCTCAACAATAGTTTTGTTCTCATCTGCCTCAATTTCTTCTTTTCGGTATACTTCACCGATTCTGTGTGCGTTTAGGACGTGGTCAGCGAGCCTTGAGTCTCTCGCGACCTGAGGTTCGTCCAGCACCTTAAATATCACGTCGAATCTGGATAGAAGTGGCAGGGGAAACCATGTCTGGTCAACGATACTAAGGTTTGGATCATATCTTCCAAATTTAGGATTCGCTGCAGCAAGTACAGAGCATCTGGACTTGAGTGTGGCCATTATCCCGGCCTTGGATATGGTGATGGAATTGTGCAGTACCATTCCTTTGGAAAACAGTGCCTTGGTATCTTTCACTGCAACGTCGTAAACCCATTTCCCAGAGAAAGGCTCAACAACAACGCTGACGACACTTTTCCATGATATAAGTTCCATGTTTGTATCTGCTATTTCCAGGATCTGTGTGGAAGAATCAGGTTGAAACTTTGGGGATCCTTCTTCGCTTTCGTTCTTGCCCAATTCTGGAACAGTGGGGATAAGGTCTCCGCGGGCTATCTCATTGGCCGGAACCACAGCTATCCTTCCAGCCCTGAGAACGTAGAACGGATGCTCTCCTGTAACAGCAACATTTCTTCCCCCCTCAATCGTGATTTTGTATAGCTGATGCGGAGCAAGGTGCCTGCTCACCTGGACAACTCTTTTCTTAATTCTTCTTTTGAAATCTGTGGTCTCAATGAATATGGAGTCAGGCCTTAAAATTTCGCAGTTGATACCTGGGACAATGGTTCCTCGGGAATTTTCAAAAAGACTGTCCACAAAGCTTCCTATGGGAACATCCCTTCCATCATATTCAATGGGAGTATCCGGATGGAAGCTCTGTTGCTCCATTGCCTCATGCATTGAAGCGACGTCAGACTGGTCCATCTTGTCCAGTTCATCTATTGCAGCAAGTCCATTGTTTGCCAGTACAAGAACTCCTGCTTCAAGTGTCCACCTTCCCTCTCCAAAATCATCTCTCACCGCGGCGGCAGTCAAGCCTGCTGCGCTCGAACCCTTGCCGAAGGCAAATATACCCCTCGGTGAAATATCTGTCATGTACCTCAGGAGTTGAGATTTCGCAGTACCAGGATCTCCGAGCAGCAGGATATGTATATCCCCCCTCATGTTGGTCCCGTCTTTCATGGTTTTCCTGAGGCCGCCAAACATCTGCAGTACAAGTGCTTTCTTTATCATCTCCATCCCATAGATCGTTGGGGCAATGGACTGCACAAACTGATCGACAATGTCATCAAGTCTCGAAAGCCTCAGGATTTCCTTCTCGTCCTCCGGTCTTATCTCCACTTCTCCGATCTCTTTTACATCCTTGCTGTAGTTTATTACATAAATATAGATACTGAACTCAGTCAAGGGTACATTTCCAGCTTTCTTTTGCTCGGCGATAAGTATGCCCTCTGCGCTTATCCTGTCACCCGGAAACAGGTTTCCTGTTAGGTCATCCTCCACTATGAGGGTGATTCTCTGGGGCTGTGCTCCACCCTCAATAGTTTCCGGATTCTCCTGAACTTCAATCTTCTCAATGTCCACAAACTCAGATTCATTAGGGAGCAGTTTAAACCTGGCTTTTGGCCTCTCAGTACCGCATGAATCACATACCGATGGCTCCTCAAGCTTTCCGCGCACCTGCGGGACCATCTGTATTGCCCCACACTGGGAACATTCAAATGCAGCGTTCTGGAGCCTGGGGAGTACTTCTGTATTTTTCCTTATAATTCCGGTAATACTGATTATTGTGCCTATATTCTGGGCTCTTATGTCCCTTATATCGACCTTGATGTCTTTCTCGGGTATATCAAAAAGCCTGATATTGACCCTCCTGGAATCTGAACGTCTTGCCGGTGCCCAGTCCTTTGTTACTACCTCCTGTCCAAGCCTTAGAAACAATTCAGGTGACTTCAGAAGTGAGTTGGCGAAATCATTATCAAACTCGGAGATGTGTCTGAATGATACAAATAGAGTTCTCTTATCCGGAAAGAGTTCCCTGATTTCATTGATCTTCTCATCATATCCATATCTTGAGAATATGGAAGCCCACTGCTGCTTGATTTCCTCAGATTGCTGATCGGTGAATGAAATCATAATAATCTCAATGCCGACTATCCATATAATTTCACCATAAAGTTTTTTAGTTTATGTGAAGCGTGTTGCATAATTCCCTGACATAGAAATATTAGAATTGATAGGTGTGTTATGTGCAGCACACCAATTGTGATTACACGCAATAGAACTATAAGAAGGAGATACTTTGTCGGCTCGAACAGAAGATGGGAAAGATATAATCCATCACCTGTGAACAGGATTGAAGATCTGATGGATACATCATTTTCCATGGACTGGAATACTCTTCTTTATGAGAACAACAGAGGAAAGAGAAGACGTTTATTCAAGACACCGAGTGCATTCATAACATTCCTTGCAAAACTTAGGGCAGTTTATGGTGTCCATTTCAGATCACTGGAATGGATTGCAAGGATATTCTCCAGGATTGTCAGTATAAATTCCATATGCTGCACGAATATTTTCATCGGGATCAAAAAAATTGTGTCGATGCTTCCTGACACATGTAAAGACCGGTTGATTGTACAACCGGTTCAACAGGCTTCAAGATCACAATACGTGGAGACTATCTTGGATCAAAATGGAAAAGGGAAAGAAAAGGATGGTACAAACTCCATGCTGTCATATCAATACATGATGTCTCTGTGATGGCGTTCAGCATAACAGACGATCATGTTCATGATGCAAAAAAGGGCAGGAGGATAATGGAATTCATCCGGGATCGGATAAGAGGAATATTCGGAGACAAGGGATATGTTCAAAGTCGATATTTAATGCATTCGGATCAGACGCAATTATTCCGCAAAAGAAGAATGCTTCCCCGAAGAGCAGTGGATCGCCTGCAAGGGCTAAGGTTGTCAGGATCATATGAAAGGCATCTGAAATTGAGTGGAAGCAATCCCTCCAGTATTGAAAACACCGGAATGTCGAAATATATTTTTTAGGTCTTAAAGGAATAATTGGTGAAATAATAAAGGCGGTTAAACCTGGATATATTGTTTAGGAGATAGCACTTAAGGTGTAGTATTACAACATCATGAGGGGGATGAGATATGCATAATGATTTGTGCAACAAACCTGTTCATGTGAGTGAAATAGTGTTTCATAGGATTACATCCTATATTTTTATAAGCGAGAAGAACAACTCCAGCTATCAATAGATCATCGCCACGTTTTTTTATCTACAAGGTGACGCAATTACTAATGAATTAGCTGGCAGAATCGGCCGATTCTCTAAATAAGAATTATAGCTTCAGGTTTCTGATGCTGATTATTTACGAAGCAATAGTCCTTCTTGTCTCGGCCTTAGCCATAGGCATCATTGGGAATATTGCAGGAATAGGCGGCGGGGTGTTCCTCATGCTTATCTTCCTCTTCTGGCTCAGAATTGATCCAGTCACTGCCGGCGGACTGAGTCTTCTTACCATAATATCCAGCACTTCTTCAGGATCTATTGTTAACAGGGAGAAGGGATCGATAAGCCCAGAACTCTTCCGAAGGATCGGATTTCCAGCGATCTTCGGAGCTATAATAGGATCCATTGCGAGCTTTTTCATAGTCCTGGTAATATTCAAGCTTTTCTTTGGGGTTGTCGTGCTCTCTATCGGCTTTTTTTCTTACCTTTCAATTAGAATTGAGATATCAAGAAACAGGAATAAGGATTATCTCTTGAAATCATTCTTAGAGTACAATAACACAGCCGGAAAGCAGAATTCCGCGGGCGGCGTTGCAAACTATAGTCTATTTAGGTCGGTATCATTCATAGCAGGCATTCTCTCAGGGCTTTTTGGGGTTGGAATAGGAGCTGTAGTGGGAACTTTCCTGACATCTATAAAGCATGTGCATCCCAAGATCGCATTTTCTACGGTTTTGGTAACAATGGTGCTGACTTCGGCAGTTGGTGCCGTGGTTCACTTTCTTAGGGTTGGACTTCCATTTTACAGTGTTATACTCCTGGTACCATTATTGATAGGAGCTGCAGTTGGAGGTTATTTGGGGGCATCTGTTTCCGCGGAAATGAGCTTTAAAAAACTGAGATCATATCAGAGCTACATTGTTATGTTCTTCGGGACTTTATCAATCATTCTTGCATCCTTGAGTTTGCTGTGACGGACGAATCTATTGCATACCATTCTCCAGCCATGATCTTTTTTGACAACAAATTTTACGTTTATTGTTTTGTTTTTGAAAATACCGCATAGTTGAAGAACGATGCTTCTATTGTCGCTTTTGCCAG
>JBBYJL010000067.1:0-6253 GCA_043196285.1 Thermoplasmataceae archaeon
GAGATCCCCTTGCTGTTGTCCTGAAGTTCTTTCTTAGGGGTATGATTGCATCTGTACCATTTGAATCCAGAAGATTGAATATCTTTCTGGAATCATATGCCTTGTCTGCGAATACATGATCCTTGATGTGCTCCCTTTATCATTTGGACACTTATAAGAGAGAATATATAGAACTAAAGAGATATAAGGGGGAGTGCAGAGGGGGTTTTTTGAAACTCCTGCACACTCCGGGATATATGGTGATCTAGAATGACAGGAAAGTTCACTGTTGAGCAGAAGGTACAGATCGTCATTGAATCATTCACTGCAACAAACATTGCAGAGCTTTGCAGAAGGCATGGCGTATCCATTGCACAGTTCCACAGGTGGAAGGAGAGATTCCTGGAGGGAGGTAGCAATGCACTTGGAGAATCGTCAAAGGGAAACGAATACCAGAAGGAGATAGATGATCTCAAGCGTCTAGTGGGCGATCAGGCCCTTGTCATAGACGCTTTTAAAAAAAGTCGACAGGGGAGGAAATAATAATGATCGTTAACATCCTTAAACCGGAAATGTCCATTGCAAGGATATCCAGGGCAATGGATATCCAGAGATCCACCATCTATTATGCGAGATCAGATCACACTGGAAAGAGAAAACCAAGGATCTCAAAAGAAATAGAGGATCAGATCCTGAAGATTGCAGAGGAACGCATCACATATGGTTACAGGAGAATATGGGCATTAATGCGTAATTCCGGCATCCATGTGAACATGAAGACAGTCAGGCGTATCATGCGGACTCACAACCTTGCTCTGCCATATGGAAAACACAAGAACAGGACAAGGAAGAGGGACCTCACAAAACCTGCCCATATTAACATGCTGTGGGAGACTGACATTCACTATGTCAGCACCTCCCGGGATGGAATGGCCTACCTGATGTCCATAAAAGACTGCTTCAGCAAGAAATGGATATCGTATGAATTCTCCAGATCCTGCACGGCATCGGACTGCATCATGGCAGTAGAGAAAGCCTATGCCACCAGGTTCCCTGATGAGAAACTTGTGCATCTCGTACTGAGGATAGACAACGGTCCTCAGTATATATCGCATGAATTCAAAGAATCCATGGAATTACTTGGAATAAGGTTGGAATACATACAGAAGCACACGCCTGAGGATAACGGCGACATTGAATCCTTCCATAATTCACTGAAGACTGATTACATATGGGTCACTGATCTAGAGACATTCGAGGATGCACGCAAACTGATGGAATATGCATTCACTGATTACAACGGTACAAGGCCACATTCATCCATTGATTATCTTCCACCGGATGAATTTGAAAGGAGATGGAATGAAAGCGCTGATTTCAGGGAGAAATTCATGGAAGAGAGGAAAAAGAAGGGAGAAAGGATATTGAAAAACAGGATAGAAAAGAAAAGGAGGTTGAAAGAAAATGTCTCATTGGAAGCAGAAAAAAGTGTCCAAAATTAAGGGGCTCAGATCAGAATCGATCATCATATATACACACAAAGAGATACATGGAGGAACAGAATTCATGATGAGAACGTACAGGTTCAGGGCATATCCATCCAACAGGCAGATCAGCATGCTGGACTCCACCCTGAATCTGTGCCGTGACCTTTATAACGCAATGCTTGAGCAGAGGATATACGCTTACAGATCCGGAAGGAAGGTGAACTACAGATCACAGCAGGATGAAATACCTGGAATAAAGGAAAGATTCCCGGAGTACCGAAGCATCCATTCGCTTGTCGTACAGGATGTTGCACACAGGCTCGATAAGACATACGATAACTTTTACAGAAGAATCCACGAAAGAAAGGGAAACAAGGCAAAGGCAGGTTTTCCAAGATTCAAATCTAAAGACAGGTACAATTCAATCACATACACGCAGTCGGGATTCAGGATACTGGACAACGGTCATGTGTGGTTATCAAGGATCGGTGAATTGAGGGTCTTCATGCACCGATCCGTCACCGGTGCTATTAGAACAATATCAATAAAGCGTGATTCCGTGGGAGACTGGTTCATAACAATTATCTGTGACCATGAAAAAGGGAGTGAACATGATTCGTGGGAAGATCAGGGAAATGAACAGCCTCATGCTAATTCTCCCGAGTTCATAAATCCCACAGGCATCGATCTCGGCCTCAAGGCACTGATCACCATAAGCAACGGAGAGCAGATCGGTCCTCCCCGTTTCCTGAGAAAATCGGAAAAGAAACTCAAGAAAGCGCAGAGGAGTCTTTCCAGGAAGATGAAAGGATCTGGAAAGAGAAGGAAAACAAAAACAAGGGTTGCAAAGATCCACAGGAAGATAGAGAGGCAGAGGGATGATTTCACACATAAGATTTCGAGACAACTTGTCACTGAACACGATCTGATTGCGCTCGAGGACCTGAACATAGCAGGAATGATAAAGGGTCACCACATGGCAAAGAGCATAGTGGATGCATCATGGAACAGGATCATCCGGTACACAACGTACAAGGCTGAAAGTGCCGGTGCTGTTGTTGTGCCGGTGGATCCCATGAATACATCAAGAAGATGCTCAAGGTGCGGCAGCATCAGGAAGGATCTGAAACTATCAGACCGCATATACCACTGCAACCCATGCGGCCTGACAATTGATAGGGACATGAATGCTGCAATGAACATAAGGGATATCGGTCTCGCAAAGATAGGGAGGGGCACTCCCGAATTCACGCCTGTGGAGATTGGAGCTCTGCCAGCAATGGCAACTCCGGTCCATGAAACGGGAAGCCCACTCCTTTAGGGGTGTGAGGATGTCACGGTGATGTGAACATGAAAAGATATTCCAGCTTTATCAATGGTGAATTTGTCAGTGGAGATAATTATGTCACACTCAACAGACCAAATGACGGGCAGCCATTCGCATCTGTTATGTATGCCGATCAGGACAGTGCAAAATATGCGATCGATTCAGCTTATGATGCCTCCGACAACTGGTCTCGTATGGCTATCAGGAAGCGGAAACAGTTCCTCCTAAGATTGTCAGAGTTAATGCAGTCAAGATCCGAAGAATACATATCCGTTGAAATGCAGAACACCGGAAAGACAGTCAGACAGACCACATTCATGGATGTTCCGCTTGCCATTGAACATGTTAAATACTTCGCACTTGAGAATGAATTCCGTTCATCCAGAAGGATCAAACATCCTGAATATCCTGATTCCAGTGGTATTATTCAACACGCTCCAATGGGAGTGGTGGCTGCAATAGCACCATGGAACGTCCCTCTTTTAATGGCAGTCTGGAAAATCGCGCCTGCTGTTCTTGCCGGCAACACCGTCGTTCTCAAGACATCACGATACACACCAGCTTCTGCACTTGAGATGGCAGGGGATATTGCCCAGGCCGGTTTTCCGAAAGGCGTTATAAATGTCATTCCCGGAAAGGGATCTGACATAGGCAAAGTTCTTACCAAGAATGAGAAAGTTGGAATGATCAGTTTCACTGGTTCAACGGAAACCGGGAAGGAAATTATCCGGGATTCCTCAGGCGGAATTAAGAAGGTTTCTCTTGAACTCGGTGGAAAATCCCCCAACATAGTTTTTGCAGATGCGGATCTTGAAAGTGCTGCTAAGGGCGTTATTTTTTCAATATTCCTTAATTCAGGCCAGCTTTGCGAGTCGGGCAGTCGCCTCATAGTTGATTCAGGAATCAGTGAATCTTTTATCAGCACACTGAAAGAGAAGATATTCTCCTTGCGAGATGGTGATCCGATGGATTTTACGACAGATATAAGCGCAATAACAACATTGGAACAGAAACAAAAGATTGCACAGATGGTCAGGGATGCAACTGATGCCGGCAACTTGTTAATTGCGGTTAAGGATCTGGTTAATTCGCCAGCGGGAGGTATATATTATCCGCCTACAATGCTCCAGATCGCAGAGGGGGACGCATCAACGATGGATGATGAGATATTTGGTCCGGTTCTTTCAGTTGATACTTTCGGGAATGAGGGGGAGGCAATTTATAAAGCCAATAACACAAGATACGGTCTTGCCGCATCTGTCTGGTCCAGGGACATCAGGAAAGCTAAGCGGGTGGCATCCGGCATAAGGGCTGGAACGGTCTGGATCAATCAGTATCATCTCCTTTCAGCAGCGGCTCCGAGAGGAGGATTCAAAGAAAGTGGTGTGGGCCGTGAGCTGGGCCTTGAAGGCATACTTGAGACAACACAGACTAGGCACGTTTTTATAAACGGCAGCAAGAGCGATCTAGATAACGTGGCATATGGCCTCCTTTTGCCAGAGGATAACGATTAAAGTGGCAAATGAAATGGATGAGGGCAAACCTGCTACCGTGAAGATAGATTTGCTTAAGAGGGAAAAGATCGGGGATTTCCAGCTTCCAGCAGGAATTCGCGAAATGATAAGTGAAAACTTCAACATTGGAGCTTCTGATGAAACAAGATCCTGTCTTGTGACCAGAGATGAAATCGAACCGGATAGTGAAATACGCAGGATCCTGAAAGAGAATTTCTCAGGATATGAAATATCCTATTCATTCACAGAAAGATTTTTGCGTTCTTTCGGAAAATCCAGTCCAGAAATACTGTCGCTTTTAAACGGGAATAAATTGAAACCATTCGCTGCTGTTATTTATCCGGACTCCTCGAACGTGCACGATCTAATGCCCCTTCTAAAAAGAAATAAAATCAGGGCTGCGGTCAGTGGTGGTGGAACATCAGTAACGGCGCCTTTCCTCAACATTGATCTTTCCAGGGTCGTGTGTATTGATACACTTCACCTGGATGAAATAGAAATAGGAAAAAGATATGCAAAATGCGGTTCAGGAGTCAGAGGAATCGATCTCGAAAACAAACTGAATGGCAGTGGCTACACATGCGGTCACTTTCCAGAGTCCATGTTCAGTTCCACTGTTGGTGGCTGGGTCTCAACAAAATCGTCAGGCCAGGAATCCAATTCATATGGAGACATTGAGGACATTGTGATTGGCGTTAAGATTGAAAGATCTGATGGTGAAATAAGCGATGGCCTTTACCCCCGGGAATCGGCCGGGATCGATGCAAAATCTATTGCAATCGGATCGGAGGGTAGGACAGGTCTTATAAGCGAAGTTTTTCTAAAAACCTTCAAGAGACCTGAAAACAGATACTATGAATCGAGGTTGTTTCACAGTTTCAAAGACGGGCTTGATTTTCTTGAAGATCAGAGCAAATTTCCAGCTGTGGTAAGGCTTTCAGATGAAACCGAGACGGAATATCTTCTGCAAGGCACGGAGGAGAGCCGCGGGAAGGGAATTCTTTTCAGTTACACAAAAATGCGCGGCATGAAACTACCCGGTTCATCTCTGCTGATTCTGGTAGGCAACGAGAAAATCTCATTAAATGGAAAAACGGGCATAAAACTTGGATCCACCATTTCACGTATGTGGGAGAAAAACAGGTATGGCAGGCCCGAAATAGGTGATGCGTTGTGGGGCCTGGGACTAGTGCCGGATACCATGGAGACATCCTGCAGATGGGAAGATTCCTATTCTCTCTATAAAGAAACAATAGAAACATTTCAGAAGGAAATCCGGTTGAAGAGTATTCGGGGTGTAATAATGTGTCATGCATCTCATATGTACCGTTTAGGTCCCGCTCTTTATTTCACATTTATCACGGATGTGAAGGAATCAGAAGATCTGCTGTCAATACGGAGATCTATATCAGAAACATTTTCCTCCTGCAATGGTTCAATTACACATCATCACGGAATGGGTTCGCTGTTCCTGCCAATGAACAATCAGATTAAGGCAAAAATAATGAGCAATCTCATAGATCCGGTACTGTCAGGATCAGAATATGATTGAATGTTCAGCAAAAACCAGACAAGAGGAATTAGAGTCTTCCAGCGGGAAAGCATTTGACGTACTGGTCACAGGAGGCGAAATTATTTGTGCGAGCGTTGCAAACACACCAAGTCAGGCAGGAATGTTAGTAATACTCGTCGCCAAGGGCGATTTTTTGCATCTGGAACTAGTTCAGCTCATCAAAGTTAATCCATGGCGGCCTGATTTAATCCATGGCGGCCTGATATTTCCGCCACAGGGCCACCTCAGACTTACAAGAAATCTGTTTAAACTTACTTTCCGCATGAATCTGGAACAATATCTTCGAATTTTCAAACGCCCGGAACGGCGCCCCAGTCCTTCTGATATTCGCCGATTGGAACACCTGCCAGCCTCAACAGATCTTCCTGCCTCT
>JBBYJL010000068.1:0-6246 GCA_043196285.1 Thermoplasmataceae archaeon
CAAGATATCGCGGAGTCAGGGCTGCAACAGGCAGGTTTGTGGTGATCATGGATAGTGATCTCCAGCATCCTCCCGAGAAACTTCCTGCAATTTACGAGAAGCTCAGCGAGGGCTATGACATGGTCATTGCGAGCAGATTTGCCCCTGGAGGATCGACAGGTGACAGGAAAGCAATAAGGGGAGTGATATCAAGATCGGCATCCTTGATAAGCAAGCTGATCCTCAAATCTGCCAGGGGACTGTCTGACCCTATGTCAAATTTCATTGGTTTTCGAAGGGATCTGAACATATTCATAGACATGAACTGGCGAGGATTCGAGATACCATTATGCATAATGACCTCAAACAGAAACCTGAAGATAGCAGAGATCGGTTATGTATTCAAGGAGCGAAGAGCTGGATCCAGCAAGGTCACCCAGAACATGAAATTCATGAAGATATTTGTCAGGGAAATGATCAACTACAAGCACAACGAAAAGAAAGTGGGAAAATAAGAAAGAAAATGCAGGATTTTCAGTTCATGCTGTCAGAAAGTCCCAGCCAGAATTTTTCCTCCAGGTTGAGTATTCCATCCGCACCGGATATGAACTTCTTCTGCGCCTCAGGATTGTTCTTGTGCGTTCCCAGGACATCCTCCATTGCCTCTTCGTGATGGATCTCAAGTTCCCTGTGGAATGTAAAATATTCAATGTCCATGTTCCTGAACTCCGGATTCTTCTTCGCCCAGATGTCCAGACCTGCGAGCAGCTTGTCCCACATAGGAATAGCCATATTCTCAAGGCCGAATTCAGCACCGAGAGCCTCGAAGTGATCCGCAGCAAAATAATTCCTCATCCCGTCGAGCCATTCCTTTGTTGTCCTGACCTTCTTGCTCAGCACAACATCAGCCGGGTCGATTCCGATGCTCCTCAGGTATTTTCTGTAGAGAAGCTCATGTCTCTTCTTTGGATCTGAATCACCAAGTTCTGATACAAGTATGGTGGTGAGATTCTCTGCATCATTCTCGTCCGGCGTATTAACAAGGAGAATTGACAGGATGGAGGGCCACTCTCTTGTAAAATGATAAAATTCCCTGGAGAACCTCAGGAATTCATCCTTCGTTATGTCGCCCCTTGAGAACCTGTTGATGAATTCATTGTCCGTAGCAGCATGTTTCTTTACAAAATTATAGGCTGTCCTGTAGAAGTCTTCACCGTTCTGGATCTTAGCTTCCATGGATAGATATACGTATTAATCACTATTAAACCTTATTTTATATCAATTATATTATACGAATATATACAAATTATTGTTCATCATCGCTTCATGTGAAGCAAGAAGAGAAATTGTTTGAGATCATGATTTCTTTCCCTTAAGGGAAAGGACCCTCTCTACAAGGTTTGCAGGCGTCACTATGCCATTTTTTTCAAATCCGGAGAGAAACGAGACCATTTTTTCACCTGAAATGTGAGGAATCTCGATTTTGTCTGCATCAAGGCCGAATGTCCTGGATTTCAGCATGGTCATGTAGATCGAGGATGCAATTGCGCCATATTCTGACTGATCCAGAAATCTAAGTATGCTTCCCGGCCCGGTGAAATCGTTGATCGAGAGAGGCTTGTATTTATCAACCTGGAAGAGGTAGAACCTCCCTCCTCTCATCTCAATCAGATATATGTTGCGGAAGAAGTCACCAAAACTGGAAAAATAGAATGTTTCTTTTCCCTTGACTGCTCCCCTTTCAAATATTATCCCGCCGCTTCTGTCGAATAAAGATGTATTCAAGATACCCGAAAGGATCACTTTTCCCTGATCCTTGCCTGCCAGAAATGCCACCTTTCTTCCTGAATACTGGGAAATCTTTTCTGCAATCCTGACCTTCTTCTCAATATCAGAGACCTCAGTTTCAAGAAGAACCTCATTCCCAAGCACTGAAAATATTCCATCGGGAACAGATCCAGATCTTCTGACTTTCCTTTCCATTGTTATGCCATTGCGTGCCAGGAAACTTGTGAAAACATCAATCATCTCTTCATGAGGTGTTTTCTCTGCCTCTTCAACAGGATCAATTCTCTCCTCCGATCCGTACCTGTCAATGAACGAATCCTTGATTTCCTTCACCCTTTCCACATTCACCTGAGAGGCGGAAACAGGGGAAGAAAAGCTGATCGGTCCAGAGATGCCGGTCTCGCTGAAATTCCAGAGAATGCATGAATGAACATTCTGTGACAGGACAGTATCGTATAACTCCGCAGACACTTTTCTGTCCGGTATTGTTGAGGAGATCGTTTTCGCGTCTCTTTCAGATATAGAAAAGCTTGCAAAATTCCTTACATTTCCCATCACAGACTTTACGAATCCAACTTCAACCTGATCCAGAAACTGTGTTGCCATGATGAGCCGGATACCAAACTTTCTCCCCTCGCTGAGCATCCTTTCCAGCACTGCGGCCGGTACGTTCTGGATCTCGTCAATCATTATATATACCCGGTTCTCTTGCGATCCAACTCGCAATGCTGTCATCCACACCTTCATCAACATCAGCAGTGAAAGAATTCTGGCAGTTTCCTCAGGCAGTAGTGTTTTCGAGGCTTCAATCACCACGAGCTTTTCCGTGTCATCATATATGTTCGACAGATCAATTGAATCCGAAGCTGAGGAGATCATCCGTCTAGTGAATGAATTCGTAAGCACGGGAAGAAGCTTGTTCATGCTACTGGAAACATAATCCGTCCACCTTCGCCAGTCAGAAGTTATTGATGTTACATAGCTCCTGAGTTCCTGAATCTGGCTTCCCTGCATCATCATGCTGATCTCTTTACGATCTATGATAATCCTTGCAAAGTCACTGAGCGTTCCGTTCTTCCTGGACATCAGGAATTCCTTCATGAGTGATCCAAGGATAAGTGAGAGCCTGGGCCCCCATGTATTGCTGGAAAGCTCAGATGAACTCGAAAACAGATCCTTAATCCACTGGCTTATCATCTCTATACTGTATTCAGTGCCATCATTCATCAGCACATTGAAACCTACAAATTTTCCCCCGTCTGAAGGAAAGGGTGTCAGGTAGACAATTTCCCTATCGTAATCGGAAATGGCGCTCTGGGAAAGATTTCCATGAGGATCAATCAGTATCAGGGTAGATCCAGATTCGAGAACCGATCTTGTCAGGTTTCTGAGAAGGTTGGACTTCCCTGTACCGCTTTTTCCAAGTATGATCATGTGACCTGTCATATCCTGTTCAGGTATCCTTATCCTGTTCCCGGTAAAGTCGTGGCCAACAAGGATACCATTACCGCTTATGAATCTCAGATGATTTCTTCTCATGATCCGATTATAGTTGTACATATCACATTTCCTCCAGAATTACCAACAGATCATTCACAATTCGGTTCAAAAAACATCTGCCAATGCTCATTTCACCCATGACCGGATGGAACTCAAATAACGAATTGTGACTCATCCGCGTTCTGCATGAACAGGATGTATCTAAACCTCTTCGTGCCAATGTGATCCTAAAGCAGGAATTCCAGCGAAAATGCGATGCTGAGATCAACACTATAAACTCATAAAACTAGTTCTTGGTGTCAAACAGGTTGCTGGCGAACCTAAACGTTCCGTTATCCTTGATCAGGGAGATGGATATCAACGCTGACCATGCTGCCAATATAATCGCCTCAATGGTTTCAGGAACTCCCAGGCCAAAACTTTGAAAAATTATTTTGAAAATGAACAGTATGCCATAGAGGATCACAGCAAGCGCAATCAGTCCACTTAGAATGGAGTATATTGAAAATCCGTGTCTCTCTTTTAAGGTTCTTGCGCCAACTATCATGGCTGAAACGGGGAAAAGGACGAAGTATAGTAGAGCGAAAATCAGATGGAGGTCGTCCGGCGAGTTTTCGTTGAATATACCAACCATGGCAAGCGAGATTGATCCTATAGCCAGTACAACATATATTCCATGGAACTCCTTAACCCTAATGCCCAGATAAACGAAGAAGATCAGTTCGGACAGGCCGCCGATGATCACAGCTCCATTGAAAAGGTATGAGTAGGGATGGACACCAAGATCGCTCAGTGCGTTAGTGCTCCATGAATACCATGGTGACACAGCAATATCGGTGAATACCAGGATAAGCGCAAGCAATGGTCCAATAAGTCCAAACAAAAGTAGAGATCGATCCCTGTCCATCCTACTTAATGACCTATTTGATAGATAAATATTTCTTATATGGATCGCCTATTGTTTTAGCCAGAAAGTTAAATACCGTTCCATCGATATCGGAATTGCCTTAACAGGTAGGAAAATCACTATGATAGCACAAGAAATGAGAAAAGAGGACCTTGATCCTTTTGATATAGCCCTTAAACAACTGGAAAAAGCCGCAAAAGTTATTAAACTCGACAAGCAAGCACTCGATCTTCTGAGAGAGCCTCAGCAGATACTGCAGGTCAGGATACCCATAAAAATGGACAATGGAGAGACAAAGGTTTTCACGGGATTCAGAGTCCACTACAATAACGCAAGGGGACCAGTCAAGGGAGGTATTAGATTCCACCCTGAAGAGAACCTGTCCACAGTGAAGGCACTTTCAGCATGGATGACATGGAAGACCGCTATAGTTGACATCCCTCTGGGTGGAGCTAAAGGCGGTATTATCTGCGACACCAAGAAGCTGAGTGCTGGTGAACTGGAGAGACTCAGCAGAGGCTACATAAGGGCAATTGGAGAATTCGTTGGACCTGAGATCGATATCCCTGCGCCGGATGTTTACACAACACCACAGATCATGGCCTGGATGCTGGACGAGTATGAAACCATTGTGAGGAAGTCAGCTCCTGGAATGATAACAGGCAAACCAATTGAACTGGGTGGATCACTCGGAAGGGGAGACGCAACAGCAAGAGGTGGAATGTTTGTACTCAGGGAAGCTGCGAAGAGGAACAATATTGATCTATCCAAGGCCAAGGTTGCAGTCCAGGGATTCGGAAATGCTGGACAGTTTGCAGTCAGACTTGTACAGGAAATGTTCGGATCAAAGGTCGTTGCAGTATCAGATACAAAGGGTGGTATATATCTGGAGAGCGGAATAAAGTACAATGATCTCATGGACTTCAAGACGAAGAATGGAACAGTAACTGGTTTCCCGGGATCAAAGAAGATATCCAACGAGGAACTTCTTGAACTTGGCGTGGACGTTCTTATACCAGCCGCAATTGAAAACCAGTTGACTGGAGCAAACGCAGACAAGATCAAGGCAAAGATCATACTTGAGCTTGCAAACGGACCCACAACTCCTGACGCAGACGAGATCTTCTACAAGAAGGGAATTATTCTGCTACCTGATTTCCTTGCAAACTCCGGTGGTGTGACAGTGTCATACTTTGAGTGGGCTCAGGACATCAGCGGGTACTTCTGGTCAGAGGAAGAAGTCTACAAGAGACTTGATGAAAAGCTGACAAAGGCTACCAGAGAAGTGCTGGATGCGTCCAAGAACCTTAAGGTAGACCCAAGAACTGCAGCATACACCATATCTGTAAAGAGAGTTGCAGACGCAATGAAACTAAGGGGCTGGTATTAAACTACCCCAATATCAAATTTTTTTATCATCGATATAGTTGCGAAATTCTCATCCACGAAGTTTAAGCATCAGGCAGATGATAACTTCCAGAGAAGTTTGTAAACATGGTTAATGGATTTCATAACCTGAACAACTATCTGACGGTTTACAAAACATCAGCCAGAACAGATTTCTCACCTTCTTTCCTTATCATGAAAATGCCCAGAAATACATGATGAATTTCACATGGTCTAGGAAGCTTTTCTTCTTAGATTTATATCATCCATAATGTGAAAAGCTCTCATAAACATGAAATTTCCTGAAGAACTTGGATATCTCTGCCCTGCTTCCCCCTTTTTATTTAATTGTGAATGAAACAAGCGTTGCAGCGTTCATGGTCCCATAAGGATCTTGGCATCATACCCTATTACAGTGATTATACTACAGTATGAAAACGCATACATGGCATGAAGCCTGATTTTAGCACAGCTGACATGAAAACAAACAATGCCGGCATATCCCGTATAGTGAAGTATGGCGATCCGGATGCAAAGAGAAGAAAGCATCCTGTTGTTATCATAACAGCGGATGTGACGACAGAGAGGATAGTGGGAATTGAATCTCTCGCTGAAGGCACCGGACAATCAGAAGAAGAGAATGAATTCAGGCAGTTAAAAGAGGCTGTAATGAAAGGAATGAGTAT
>JBBYJL010000069.1:0-5844 GCA_043196285.1 Thermoplasmataceae archaeon
CCCGGCGTAGAAAGCCTGAATCTTCTCCGCCCTCATTCTTGAGGAAAAGAATACAATGTACCTTGTTCCTTCTACGCTGTGATCCATGTGGAATATTGTATCGTTACCAGAAGGGATGTAGTTCCTGGAATTCTCTATTCCTCTAGATTTTGAAAGAAGATCCCTGTAAAGGCTCAACGTTGCAGGTATGGCACCTATCAGGCTGTATTTTCTTAGATCCTGAATATTCTTCTTAGAATAAAAGCCTCTATCCATTACGATCATAATTGATCCTATGCCGAAATCCATGAGTTCTGAGACGAAGTTCTTTATTGTGGATACGGAGACAATGCTTCCAGGGAGGATTCGGTGGTGAACGGGTATTCCATGATCCCTTGTTACAGCAAGCACGAAGTTGATCTCCTTCTTTCTGCTATTGGAATGATAGTAATGGCCGTATCCTGCGAGATCATTCTGGGATCCAAAATATCTTATTGCGCTGAGATCGTATACAATGCCAGAGGAGCCGAAGGATTTCACAATCCTTCCGGATAGAGAGCGTTCCAGGATCGATATGACATCAGGATTCTCGGATCCTATGAAATCTGTGAGATCACGATCCTCCTTTACGGATCCATCATGGATTCCCGTGTGGAGATTGATGGATCCAGATGAACCCGTCATGGATCCTGCTGCAAGGATCACTATCCTTGTCGCTGCCTCCCTAATGCTTGTCAGGCCATCCAGTGCTGAAATGAAGGAATCCTGTATGCTGAAATCCTCCGCGAACCTGTACATTATGTACGGTGCTGAATCAAGCACCTTACGGGCAGCGATCCTGTTCCTGGGTTTACGCACTGTTGCTATATTGTCCTTTATGATCTCCTTTCCCTTGTATTCCGATCGCTGCCTTACCCTGCCTGTCTCCTTATCCCTGTAACTTGTTACCTCATAGAGATAAACATTGTCTCCCCTTACAAGTCTCCTGATATATGTCAATGTAGTAGTAATCGCACTACATAGTATAAGTAACTTTCTGTTACCAGACCCAGTCAGATACTATGTTCACAGAAAGATGTAGTGTTATTTAAGGGCAAAGGTAGGATTTAACCCTATAGGACAGTTTTATCTCACTATTTAAGGTAACAGACCAACCTTAATTTTTTGTACTGCTGTGAATTCCTTACTCAGTGTTTTCATAAACTTTCTGTCACGCTGTATTCCCAAAATTTTGTACCACAGTTGGGGCGATTCTTCAGAAGTTAAGAGAAGAGTAGCTCATTCATATAAGACAGCTTCAGCTTAAGGAATACCCTATTCATCTTCAGGTCGTTCTCAATAATGAATCTTGTTATGGGTGATGCATGCATCATATTCGATCCCGATCTTCTTCAGTATGTTATCGATCTTGAACTCTTCATGTTTTTAGGCACATAATCTTCTATAATAATTGGTTTGTTAGGTTATTCTGGGGTTTTGTAAGAGAATACTTTATATTCAGTATGTGCCGACGGTATCTACATGAAGAGTTTCCAGAGGATCAAGATTGTCCATGGGAAACTGTACCTGTACGAGATCACCCCTTACTATGACAGGGAAAGGAAGAAGATCCGGCAGAAATCAAAGTACATTGCTCCCATCATGGACGGGAAACCTGTTGAGAGATATGCTGCAACATACACATACGGTGATCTTCTTCCAGTGATCAGGGCAGCCAGGGACCTGAAACTTCCTGATATTTTAAAGAAGATAGCAGGAGAATACGCAGACATCCTGTTGATAATGGCCATCAACCGTATTATAAGACCGGAGGCAATGGATCTCATCGGGGCATGGTATGAGGATTCATACATCAGCACAATCTACAGTGCTGATCTGTCATCGGCAGCACTGTCCAGGGCAATGACTGCGCTGGGAAGAATGAACCTGAACCATGCATTCCTCAATGAGATCATAAAGATCACGGGAATTTCAGGAGCATTGTACTATGATCTGACATCATATTCATCACAATCCAGGAATATTGATTTCCTGGAATACGGATATTCCCGATCCGATCCCGATTATCCACAGGTGAATGTATCACTTGTGGAATCCTCAGAATCAGGAATTCCCATATTCTATGACATCTATCCCGGATCTGTTAATGATATCACCACCGTTAAGAACACAGTTGATGCCCTCAGATCTGCAGGCCTCACAGATGTCACATTCATCATGGACAGGGGGATGTTCTCCTCATCAAACATTTCATACCAGATGGAATCAGGAATAAATTTTGAAATGTTTATCTGAAATTGAGACAATTTGCGAAATTAATTAAGAGAATGTTTACTTAAAGCCTGAACTCCCGGATTTTTACCACCATTAATTTATGATTTATCCGTAATTCATTGGCTCATGAGTAAAGGTAAAGTTTATTTATAATGGTGGTATTTCACACCATTACATCAAGGAATCAGACAATCGAGAAGGTCGTGAAAGGGAAGATATACGTGTATGAGCGTATACCATACTACAATCCGAAAATAAGGAACACAAGCTACCACTACAGGTATGTGGGCAGAAAGAATGATGGCAGGGTAAGAAAGATAAGAAGCGTTTTACCAAAAAGGAGCCTGATACATGGACCATTCATCCCAATAATGAAGATTGTCAGGGACATTGGCATTGAGGAGATGCTGGAAAAACACATCACTGAGATGGAAAGCAGAGAGATCATTGCCATTGCAGTATCAAAGATTGTCCGCCCTCTTCCACTGGCATCAATTGACACATGGTTCGACGGTACATCGCTTTCCCGTACATTGAGAGTTGATCTGAGATCGCAGCGAATATCTGAACTCCTTGATCGGATAGGCGAATCGGATCTCTACAGGCAGTTCTCCTCTGATCTCATATCAAGGATCAATCCAGGAAATTCACTGCTGTATGATATAACATCATTGCCATCGTATGGAACAGCAGAGATACTGGAATACGGGCATGCCAAGGATCACCCTGAGCTAGAGCGGATAAATCTTGGAATGATCATGGAGAGATCCAGAAACATACCGCTGTTCTTCGAGATATACAGCGGGAGCATTCCTGATGTTGTCACCCTGAAGAGGACTGTGGAAAGCATCAGGAAACTCATTCCGAAGATAGAGATCATACTTGACAGGGGATTCTTCTCTCACGAGAATCTTGATCTGCTGAAAGACGATTCTTACATTATAGCGGCATCCCTCGTCCCGAAAGCGGTGAAGAATGTCTTCTCTTCTGCATCAAGATCTGTTGACAGGGCTGACAATGTAATTATGTATGAGAATGAGCCCATATTCTGCAAACCAGTCAATTTCAACATGAACGATCTGGATCTCAGGGGATACTTCTACCATGATTCCAGGAGGGAGAGTGACGAGAGATCTGATTTCCACCGAAAACTTGCGGAGAAGAGATCCGCAATTGAAAAATTACAGATCAGGCAGGGCATAGAAGAAACCATAGAATCCATGGCATCTCAATATCTGAGATACTTCACCTGGAGGATTGAGGATGGCAGAATCAAAACAAGGGCAAGGAACAATGCAATAACGGCAGCAGAGAACCGTATGGGTAGATTCCTCCTTGTGTATAATGGAGAATACAAGCCACTTGAATGCCTTTCCTTATACCGCAATCGGGACAGTATTGAGAAGGCATTCCGCACTCTGAAGACAGATCTTGACATATTCCCCATGAGGGTAAGGAAGGAATCGACAATCCGGGGAATACTGTTCATATTCTTCATATCGCTCATAATAAGATCAGCTCTGATGAGGGGAATGATCTCATCAGGCCTGATAAAGAAGTATTCCCTGGAGAAAATGATCCTGGAACTGGAGAAACTGCACGTTGTTGAAGATGCCAGTGGCAGTATTACTGAACTGGAGAGGACAAGGAAGCAGAAGGATATCCTTGATGCAGTTGAAAAGATATCGTGGTGGTAAAAGCAGGGAGATCAGGATCATAATTTCAGGATCAGAATGTGACCGGCCTTAGAATAAGATCCGATAACGGATCACAGCTGACATCATCCAGAAACGAGAAGCATCTCCGAACATTGGGAGTAAAGGATGAGACCATTCGTACACACACTTCGGAAGAGGTTGGCCACATTGAACCATATTTCGGCAGGTTCAAAGAAGACTACAGATATACGAGAGATTTCATCAATTATGATAGATTCTAGCGATACATCGATTTGACGGTGAACGATTACAATGTGGTAAGGCCGCATTCTTCACTGAATTACATGACACCTGATGAATTTGAATCACCAATTGGGAATGAAGATTTCAGGAAGAAATGGATCGAAAAAGAAATTGGGAGGTACAAACATGTTAAATTGCTTGAATGAACTCAGAAAACTGTCTAAATGGAGTGGATCCACGTCAGTTTATTTTGTTTTTCCCTTTTCGCCAAGCAAACTATTCCATTTGTAATTAAGATATGTTAATCCAGCAAGACCTCTAAGTCTTCTGTCTACACCAGTACCAAATGAAGATCCAATCATGTCTCCTATACTATAATCGATTCTCGCAATCCTTTCTTTATTAAAACTAGTTCTAATAGAAACATCACTGTCCTCAGTAGAGTTAATAAAAGTTTCCTCGTAAACCGCTTCTCCTGCAACTGAAATCCATTTGGAACTATATATTCCAAAATTATTTATCTCCAAGAATTGATAACCTTTTCTAAAGAGTTTAGAGTATATACCAGAAACTGGGGACAAGAAATAGCGAATTTGAAACTTCTGGGATATCTTTATCACAGATCTTCCATAAAACCTATTCGTGATCTTATAGTATATCTTATAAAGCAGGCTAGGTTGTGAAATTCTTTCAATAGAAGAATGATATTTTGAGGGTTTTGTAAATACTATGTCATATTTATCTTCATCCAATCTAGAGAGCTGCTCTTTCATTACTTCTACGGCATCTATTTTTTCCATGTCATCATTCGTAACAACAACCCACTTCGGATTGTACTCCATTGCCTTCCTTATGCCAACATTGCAGTTATGTGAATAGTTGAAATATGGATCTGGAACCTCACCGCTTTCCACGAATATTATGTGAAGGCCTTTGAATACATTCTCCCTGCATTCCATTGCATAATTGCCGTTGAAATCTGCAGTTGGTATTACAACAATGATATCCTTATCACCATCAACCTCATGGATATTTGCTACGCCCTTTGGCCTCTCCCTCATCCATTGTATCAATTGATCCCGATTTTCAAAACTATCGTAGAATTCCAAGACTTTTTTAGGATCATCACTGGTGAAGTAATTGTTGCGGTAATCCACTAAACTGAAAAACATCTCTGCATTGTTTCGCTCCATCGGGCAAAAAAGGCGGCTTTTCTGAGGCATCAGATTATTTTGATTAATCTCGCTCATCATCTAAAACTAGCTTATTATTTGAAGTTTATTAATATTCCGCATTTCAAAGTATTTTATCAACATATATATCCTACTACTATGTTAAATTCTTCCCTATGATCTTATCCCGACCTCCTTTATCTATATTTCTGGTATTTCTGAAGTTCTACTATTCATGGCATCTCCATACTCTGACCTTCTTCAGACAATTTCTAACAACATATTAATTTTGGCTCTTGAATATCGCACCCTGTTAGCAGTGGCTCCTTTATCTCTTATTTTTCTCTATTCTCATTAATTCTTCATGGAATTTCCATAGCTCACGCTATCATTCTCTTCTTTTTCATCCTTATCATGCACATGAGGTTGTGCCCAAGACACATGAACATGCATTTCACCCTTACCCTTGGGATAGTGGTAACAAAGACATGACCACCATGGAATATTGTCTTGATCAC
>JBBYJL010000070.1:0-5718 GCA_043196285.1 Thermoplasmataceae archaeon
AGTTAATATACTTAAGATATGGGTACACTACGAACCTGAAAAAGCTCTTTATGACGCTTAACAACAAGGGAATTTTAAAACATTTTCGGAGCTGATTAGGAACGTAAGAAAGGTTAGGGATATCATCTATTCAAAAGTCCGTATAACTATTTTTTAGGTAAGGTTGGGTCACCAGTATTATGTAAACCCCAAGGCTCTCGAATTAATGACTGGATAAAGTAGTCGAAAGAAAAATCACATTCAGTCACTGACATAATGTTTATTAAAAGCTTGCAAATACGGGATTTACCTAAGGCGAACATATGTTCTGTAATTTCGTTGAAAAGCACATGGAGAAGCACGAGGTAGAGAGAATCCCAGAGGCGGAAAGGAGAAGCAGGGAATCAAGCCTTTTCTTCCTATGGTTTGCATCAAATCTTACAATAGGCGATCTTGCACTTGGCTTTTTATTTGCTAGTTTCGGTATTCCACTCTATGAGTATATAATATCTGCTCTGATCGGAAACATACTTGGTGGAACGATGCTTTCACTAATGAGCGTCACTGGGAAAGTAACAGCCCAGCCGCAGATGATCACAGGCACAAGGGCATTTGGAAAGAATGGCATGAAGGTTATGTCAGGTCTTCAGTGGGGAAACACAATTGGATGGCTGACCTTCAACACAATTATTGCTGCTTATGCACTAACCGCAGTAATGCGGACTGGAAATTATTACTACATATCGATTCTTATAATATCTGTAGTGGTTTTTCTTCTGGCATTGCTTGGGCATAATATTGTGCAGAGGTTTGAGAGATACATGTCCGTTATCCTGGGCATCTTATTCATATACATGTCTATTGAGATCGTAAAAAATGGCGGTCTGATTGCCTCAGGTCTTTCGACATCGTCTTATTCTGTCCTTGATGCTGCTGTTGTAGTTGCGCTTTCATTTTCCTACATAATGAGCTGGGGTCCATATGCTGCGGATTACTCTAGGTATGTCCCTTCCTCAGGTAGCAGCAAGAAGGTTTTTGCGTATTCATTTGTTGGTTCCGTAACGGCATCATTCTGGGTTGAAACCGTAGGTTTTCTGGTGGCAGTTGTTACTGGGATCACTGCAGCTACCATACCCTCGGAGCCTATAGAAGCGCTGCTGGGTAGTTATGCTGCAGTCGGCTTGATTACCATAGTTTTTGGCGGACTCTCAGCAAACGCATTGAACCTGTACTCGAATTCGCTCTCAATGAGGACAGTTGGAATAAAGCTGAAAAGAATATGGGCGCTGATTCTGGTTCTGGCAATCTCAGTAACCCTGGCCGTTGTGGGATACAGGTCTTTCTATCTTCTCTACGAAGATTTCCTTTATCTTCTTGACTACTGGATAACTCCATGGCTTGGAGTAATGATAGCAGACTTCTTCATTGTTCGATCTGCTGATGTCAATGGATTGTCTCACCACGGCTTCAACACTAGGGGGATTGCATCTTATATCCTTGGTATTGCGATATCGGTCCCCTTCATGAATCCAGGGTCAATAATCAATGAAATGCCCATTTCATACCTGCTTGGTGGGGTAGATATCAGCTACTTTATCTCATTTTCTGTTTCTCTCCTTCTTTACTGGCTCTTTTCAAAAGTCCCAGTAAGAATTAAATCATATGGAGCATCACTCAGAGATGGCAGTGATCAGTGATTCCGAAATAGAAAACCTGTGTTCCCGGGGGATTTTGATTTCATCTGGATTTAATCCAAAAAATGTAACTCCGAATGGATATGATCTCACCGTTGAACATATTAGAATCGGATCAACAGATTACTCTTCTGAGGTAACAGTTGAACCATCTTTACACTTCCTTGTCAGCACAAAAGAGTTCATTTCAATGCCTCCAGACATATGTGCGCAGATGTGGATCAGGTCTTCATTGGCCAGAAAAGGAATAATTGGTTCATTTGGATTCATAGATGCGGGATTCAGGGGTAACCTCACCTTATCACTTTACAATTCCTCGAAGGAGAAATTCATGATTGCACCAGAAACAAGAATAGCTCAGATCGTTTTCTTGAAGATGAATTCCCCCTCCAGAAGTGACTACGAGACACGATCGGGCAATTATCAGGGAAGTGTAGGAATTCAGGTAAATGGAAGAAAATCTGGGCAAAATTAATTTTCAAGTTTAGGATATAGTATTGTTGAGAAACAGACAAGACTATCTGCTGGTTACTTGGGAATATCTGGAATCGTTTGAGAATGTTTCGGAGAAAGATATAGCCTCGAGATTAGGAATAACCGCAGCTACTGCTTCCCAGTACATCTCTGCACTGGTTGATGAGGGTCTACTTTACAGGGATGGGAGATCCATATCTTTCACACTAACTGGCAGAAGAATGACGGTTCCACTTGTCAGGATGCACAGAGTCTCGGAGGTATTCGCCTACAGGTTCCTTGAAGTTCCATGGGAGGATTCACATGCATCTGTAATGGAACTGGAGCATCTTTTTAGTGGCGAAAAAGGAGAAAAACTTTTCAAGAATCTCGGAAGACCGCTAACATGCCCACATGGAAACCCGACTAATCCGGTGGAACGAATTCCGGGGATAAGCGCATCGCTATTGCAAGCTGGAAAGTACAAAGTTTCACGTGTGGTATTCGAAGACAGGAATCTTCTGAAGAAACTGGCATCCATAGAGGCTTTTCCAGAAAGAGAAATTGTCCTGAACACTGTGGATGGCGCAACAATACAATCGCAAGTTGGCGAGATAAAGCTATCTCCATCAGAGGCCCAGGCACTTATTCTTGTGAAGTAGCACCTTCCATAGGAATCAAATCGGTCCTCTTAGGGACTTCATATTCGAGGAACTCCTTGCTGAGGTATGACTCTTTGAATATGCTCCTGGCTTCGACAAGAAGATCTCTTGGATCAGGGATCCTTGGACTATAATGGAAGAGATAAAACCTTTTCACTTTTGCATCAGATGCAATCTGTGCAGCCTGCCTTGAAGAGGTGTGCCCAAATTCATTCACCTTTGGTTCATATTGTGAATCTGTTGTTGTCTCGTGGATCAGCACATCAGCACCATATGCAAAAGATTTCATCGACTCCATTGGCCTTGTGTCGCCTGAATAGACAACTCTCCTTCCTTTTTTCAGCCCTGCTGCTATCATGCCCAGCGTTACGACTCTCCCATTTATCTCTGCATAGCCGCTGCCTCTAATCTCCTCTATTCGCCTATCTGGAATATTCAGCGAATCAACCTTCTTTCTGTCTATCTTGACCAGATCATTCTCTTCAAAAGAATATGACAGCGCTGGTACCGGATGATCATTCTTCAGGGTTCTGACTCTGAATCCGTTGAACTGGATAGTCTGATCAGGCAATAGCTCGTGCACGAATATGTCGAAAGAGAGTGTATAATAACCAACGCTCAAAGCATTCTGCAGGATGTTCTTGGCCATTATCGGTCCATAGATATGGAGCGGCTTCTCTCTTCCGTTGAAGGACATGCTCTGAATCAAGCCCATAATTCCAAGGAAGTGATCGCCATGGAAATGAGTCAGGAAAATATTGTCAATTTGCATGAATGAAATCCTGCTCTCCATGATCCTTTTCTGGGACCCTTCTCCACAATCCAGGAGATTCGTGACATCGTCAGATTGGAGCACTATACAGGGCATTGCCCTGCCAGGTACAGGCCAAGAACCTCCCGTACCTATAAACGTTACCTTGAAACTGGATACCATATGACATGATAATTGGCATGTAAATTAGTCTTTTCCAAATATGACTTTCAGGAGGTTTTTTAGAAATGGTCAATTTAATAGCATGGTTTAATTGCCAACGTCTGACATATATAATATTATGTGCTACTTTGCAATATATACAGGTAAAATAAACACGATCAGGGAAGCTTGCGACACTCTTCAGGTAGACGCAACAACATTAAGAAGATTGGACAGGGAAGGAAAGATACACTGCATAAGATCATCAAGTAATTTTAGAAGAATATAAGAGGGGAAAATAAACAGAACATCAGATATAAAAAATAATAGAATAGACGCAATATCACACGATAGAGTAGATTTCTGTAGTTAGCCTGAAGTCCCTCGTCGAACCTGACTTGTTATTTTCCGGCATCGGGCTTTTGCAGGATTTCCAGTTGACAAGAAGATGCTTGGGCGGAATATAGCACGGGAAAAAATGCGGAATAGACATTGCGTTATTCTGCACAGGTGTCTGGCATAATGCGTTCAATATGGGCAGGTCCTGGTATTGTGTTCTACATTCCCAGATCAGTTAGGATTTTTATATGGTAACCATTTAATGTTATGCATGGCAAAAACAGATAACGCATCAAAAGGACTTATGGGAAGGATTTTTCCTTCACATCCGCCAGACGAAAGGTCCTTGCGGTCATCGTTCCCTTAATACTCGTTGCAACCTCAATCATCATAATTCATCCATGGGAGACAGCATCAAATGCTCCACTGAAAACATCCAGCTTGGGTCCAAAGCTGATGATTAATGTGATCAATGCCCCGTAGAATCTATCTTCAAATCCAAACACCACCATAACTGTGCGGGTGTTCGGGCTATACCCGCAGGAAGTTCCAGAATTTCAGACAATATCCAGCAGTTTATCCGGACTCAATGCCCTGAACAATTCTGTCGATGTGGAACTCCTAAACACTACTATTGTAAACAACAGCCAGACACTTTTTCTGTCCCTAATTTTTCTGAACCTGGCAAAAGTGTGGAAATCTTTCCTTGGGGATTCTTCAGGAACCAATCCTTCCCTTATCATTGAGGCAACAAAGACCGTTGATGCCAATGGAACCGTTAAGATCTATACGTACTTCAACAACCTGTTGTATGAACCCTGCAAAATTGGCATCGAGCATCTATCGGCAACTGAACTGGCAAACGGCAGCTACACGACATGGTTCGACAATAGTTCCCTGGATCCTTCAGCTTACGGATCTATCAATTATACCAGTCTTCCCTTCCATGCCAATCTATCATTTCTTAAAACTCCTGTTCAAGTACTCCATAACGTTTCCTTTAGTCCAGCTACCACAAACGCAACGCTTTCTCTCAATATCGAACCCTATGCTGCCTGCTCATCCTGCTTCACGACCACATCTACATACTGGGCGCCCTTGTCTACAACATAAGATACTGCCACCATAGTTAACAGCACTACAGGGTATCTGCCTCTGATGATTGTCTATATGGGAAGGAATGTCGACAATGGCACATCACAGTTAGGTATTTCCGCAAGTATTTTCATGCAATCGCAGAAGATCGGAATCACTTCAGACCAGTCCTATGTTTCATCCAGCAGTCAGATTTCAACAACAATGTCAACCACACTATCGTTCCTCAACACGACAAACGTTTCCATGGCTTCCGAAGTAGGGTTATACAATACCTATCCGCTCAACGGACAGGGGAATCTGGACTTCTCGAAGAGACAGAACTGTACTACAGCTTTCGTTACCATCCAGAATGTGACATATGTTTTCAGCCTCTATTCTGTCTATACAAAGAACTATGACAACGAATACCAGAAGACCGTGCGTTACTGCTACGAACCATATTATTTTGACGGAAAGAAGTACTGCAGGGAGGTGATAACTGGTGATTCCGTCACTCTTCTTCAGTCTGTTTACGAAGGTACTTCCTTTGATGGGACGGATGTGAATGCTGAAATTCAGGCTATCAATGACACAAATGATC
>JBBYJL010000071.1:0-5670 GCA_043196285.1 Thermoplasmataceae archaeon
AATGGATAAAGAGATATGAATATAAGGAAAACTGGATTTTGCGAGTTTCGTCGGAAAATATGTCTTGGTTCGGGATCGTAACGCCGCTAAATACAAAAGCTGGTTGATACAGGCCGATGAGTTGTTTTTGATCATTAGGGGCGGGGATGGAAAGGAGACCTTGATCAAGACGAAGTCTGTGCAGTCCATAGCCGAAATCCCCCCGTTTCTGGCCGAGGTCGAGACTGACAGGGTTGAGACTAAGAAGGTCGAGAAAGAGGTAAATAACGAAAAGCCGGTCTGGGAAAACGTAAGTGATGGGTGGGAGTGTGGATTTTTATAATTTGTCAGACACTGCCTGTAACGCGTGATACTTAAATTTATATAGCAACACTTTATCTTAGTAATACTTGCACAATTACAAAGAATTGGACAATTCGTTAATGAATGTAATAGAGGAAGCGAACTGATCAATGTTAAATGATATATTGCTTGATATATTCAATAATTTTCTTAAGCAACCATTCGGCGCTTCCTTGATCATTAAGGGTAAGCCTGGGTCAGGAAAGACCACATTTGCCTTGGAATTGATTGACACCATTAGAGGTACTTCGCCCGCTTATTACATAACTACCAGATTTTCTCTTGATCCCTTAAAGAACAAGTTCCCCTGGATTACGGATTTCGCTTCAAATACAGGAGAGAAGAATAGACAACCTGGCGAAATGACAGAGGCTTTTAAAGATAATTTCAACCGCCTGGAAAAAATGATTGAGGAGGGGAGGGTTTCCAAATCTTTCGCTGTAAGTGGAGAGCCGGGGCTGGTGATGAACATACAGGAGATATTACCAGAACTGGAAACGCTCTACAAATTTGTCAGCGATAACATTAACAAATTCCCTGTAGTTGTTGTTGACTCCATCGAAGCATTGGCTGAAAAGTACGATCTGGACCCGTCTATACTGTTCTTTGTTATTCAGAAAGACCTCGTCGAAAATTCCGGTGCCAACATTATCATGATTATGGAGGCTGACAAGGATACGCCACTTGATTACTATGCCGACGGTGTAATAAAGATGAATTACTCCTTGACCAAAAATTTCCTGGTACGCACTGTTACCATTGAAAAACTGAGAGGAGTATCAATAGGGTCAAGCCCGATGTATCTCTATTCGCTTGAGAATGGAAGATTTCATTCGTTTAACAGGGAAGTAATAACGTATCCAACATCAAGGATCAAGAATGTCAGGAAACCTGAGGAGAAACCGTTTGAGGTCTCTCTTGGAATACCTGAACTTTCGAAGTTGCTGTACACGGGAACTGACAAGATACCGCTAGGATCTGTTCTAATGATTCATCGGGAGACACAGTCTAATTCGGTTGATAATTATGTTAATATTATAAAAAACAACATAATAAAATTTAATGTATCAAACGGTCATGGAGTGGTGGATGCCACAAGTAGCAACTATGAAAGTTCCAAGATATTTGTCAATACGCTGGACCCTGAATGGTTGAAGCACTACGTCACTGTTGAGAGAACTGATAAGACAAGCCCATTTATAATTAACATTGGTGGAAAAAGTATGCTGGAGGACCTTCCAAGAGATATTCTTGATTACTACCTTACTAATTCAAAAAAACCAAATGTTTACATATTCTCCTCGGACTTTCTCAGATTTACTTATGGAGAAAGTTTCTTTGGGGATTTATTAACTATCATCAACAGTGTTCGACCTTCCGGGATAATAATAATTATTGCTGACGACGAGGAATACAAAAAGATTTACCACTATGCCGGTTACACGATCCATGTAAATGATGTGAATGGATACGTGATGATGAACTCCAACACTTCCAACCTCTACGTGGCGTCTATCGAGAAGGACAGTGATAAGTGGCCTGAAATAAAGCTGTCCATCGTGGTCTAATTTTCTTCGGGAATGCTCCTTAATGACATTTCCTTTATTCGCGGGAAAGTGTAATCCTCCTTCCTTTTGATCTGGAACATAATTGCATCCTTAAGAAGAGAGCTCAATCCTAGTGCGAGGGAATTGAGCACATCACCAATATTCTCATTCAGATTGGTCATCTTAGCTTTAATGATTATTCCAACCCTGTTGCTGTTAATGTCATAACTTATGTCAAAGTCGTTGATTCCTCCCCTAATTTCATTTGCGATGTCTTCCCTGATCGTCTTTATCAATCCACTTTCTGAGTCAGCGCTTGAAAGAATATAATCCACATACTCCTGCGTAAGGAGTATTTCCCCATATGCCTCGATATCAAATCTCCTCATCATTACCAAGCGTTAAATTCTGGTCTGCATTTATGCTTTATGTTTCCTGACGTAAGACTGCGCAGGCTAAGGCTTGACCAGAATTTCAGAGATGTGCTGAGAGAATTCTCTATTCGAAAGGAGAAGCTTATAATGCCGGTATTCCTTGATGAAACCCACCAGGGAAAGACCCCGATCCCCGGAATGCCTGACATATTCAGGCACGACTTTGATTCAGCTAAAAAATACTTGCGCCATCTTTCCGATATAGGGGTTAAAGGGGTGCTATTGTTCGGAATCCCTAAAATAAAAGATAGCAAAGGATCATCGTCCTTTGACAAAGAAGGTCTTTTGCAGAAGGTAATTCGCTATGCCAGAGATAACCTTGACTTGATCACGTATGCCGATCTCTGTCTCTGTGAATACACAGATAATGGACAGTGCGGGCTTGTTGTCGACGGATACGTTGACAACGATTCCACACTTGAAGTCTACCAGAAGATAGCAGTAAGTTATGCAGATTCAGGAGTCGATGTGGTGGCCCCAAGCGGAATGATGGATGGACAGGTTGCTGCAATCAGGAAGGCACTGGATTCCAGTGATCATAAGAACACCCTCATAATGGCATATAGCGCAAAATATGCTTCCTCCCTTTATGGTCCTTTCAGGAATGCAGTCGATTCTGCCCCGAAATTTGGTGACAGGAGATCTTACCAGATGCCGGTTTCTAATTCCAGAGAGGCAATGAGAGAGATAGAGTTCGATATAAAGGAAGGGGCGGATATCGTCATGGTGAAGCCTGCTACATTCTATCTTGATATCATATCGAAAGCTAGATCGAGGTTTGATCTGCCAATAGCAGCTTACAGCGTAAGCGGAGAATATTCAATGATCAGGAGCGCAGTTGATCAGAACCTTGTATCAAGAGATTTCGTTGAGGAATCGCTGGTATCAGTCTTCAGGGCTGGTGCTGACCTTGTGATCTCATATTTCACGGAAACCATTCTCTCCGACTAGGAAGATTCCTTGTTTTCTACTGTCAGTTCCCCGTGTTCCTTTTTGTATTTTTTTATCTCGTTTATGAGAACCGGAACCACCTTGTACAGATCGTCAACGATCACGTAGTCCGAATACTTAAATATCTCTGCCTGGGGATCGCTGTTAATGGAAAGTATTGTCTCACTGTTCTTCATTCCCATTATATGCTGGATTTTACCGGAAATCCCTGCTGCAACATATAATCTGGGCCTTACAGTCTGGCCCGTCTGGCCTACCTGGTGGTCCCTTGAAATCCAGCCCATATCAGCAGTGGGCCTGGTGGCTCCAATCATTCCCCCTATTTCATCTGAAAGATCCTGCAAGAGTTTGAATCCCTCAGGTTTCCCAAGACCCATTCCTCCTGCAACAATCACCTTTGCAGCAGTAAGGTCTATCCTGTCTTTTTTCCGGAATTCAAGGATTTCTTTCCTAAGCAAAGACTTATCTATACTAATCTTGCTTATCCTTATTTCTCCTGAGGGAGATTTTAATTTTTCAGGAATCGGGAATATTCCAGGTCTCGCGGTTGCCATCTGTGGTCTGTGTCTTTTGCAGAGAATCTCGGCAAGCATACTTTCGCCATAAGTAGGCCTGTTCGCCAGCAGGATTCTTGTATCAGTCTCAATGTCTATCTCAGTGCAGTCTGCTGTGACACCTGCCTGGCAGCTCACAGCTATTCTAGAGGCAAGATCTCTCCCGTTCCTTGTTGCAGGAATCAGAAATATGTTTGGTTTCTCATTCTTGACAAAATCAGTCACAATCTTCGCATATGGCATAGTTCTGAATATCTTCAAATCAGGGGATTCCGCTCCAAGTACAACATCACAACCATAGGATACTGCTTCGTTGGCCATCTCCTTTATGTTGCTTCCCAGTATGATGCAGTAAAGCTTTTCGTTAACCTTGTCGGCTATTTTCTTGCCAACTCCTATCATTTCAAGGGCAGGTCTGAGAAGCTTGTCTTCCCTAGTCTCCATAAATACAAAGACATTTTTATACTGCTGCGGATCAGCCACAGGAGCTGCATTGATTATGCCAGCCATTTTTCAATCATCCCCCATTTTCAGCACACCCTTTTCATAGAGTTCTCTAACCAGATCGCTCAGGTTTGTGAGATCATATTTCTTTGCTGCTCTTTCCTTCTCCTTGATTGACCTCATTCTTCTTACAATTGTGGGTGATCCTCTAACACCGACCCATTCAGGCGGGAGACCGACTTTCTCTATATTCCAGACCTCGTAGCCCTTCCTTATTGCATCGATCTTCCTTCTAAGGGTCTGTCTTCTCGGGTTGTTCGCATTCAGGAGAACGGTAACCAGGACAGGGGTTGGCACTTTAACAACCTCTACCCCGTCTTCAAGGTCTCTCTCCCCTATAACGTAACCATCTTCGTATTCTAATTTGCTAACATATGTTATCTGATCGATGTTGAGAAATTCCGCGACTCCAGGGCCCACATGACCCGTGCTTGAGTCTGAGGATTCCTCTCCCGCAATAATTATGTCAAATTTCCCTATCTTTGCGATTGTAGCTGCTAGAGTAAGACCCGTTGGGTACGTATCTGCACCACCAAAGAACCTGTCCGAAATGAGAATCGCTCTGTCAGCGCCTCTTGCCAGACACTCTATCATCGTAGACTCTGCCTGAGGCGGACCCATTGATATTACGGTAACGTTGGCATTAATCTTATCCTTCAGCGAAAGAGCAGTTTCCAAGGCATTTTCATCCGCTCTGTTGGTGACATTCCTTGTCATACTCCTGTTGAGATTCATTGTAACCGGATCAATGACCACTTCCTGGCTATCAGGAACCTGCTTGACCATTACTATTATTTCAATCGCCATACATAATCACCCGAACTTATATTTTATACCGTGACCGCCTTTTGGGTTGCTCCAGGCAACACTGCCATGTGAGCATGCGACATCACATGTTCCACATTCTACACAATCCTCATACTTGAAGTTGAGTTTACCTTCGATCAGTGTGTAGCATTTAGCCGGACATGCAAATGTGCAGAAGTGATCTGGACATGTTTCGCAAATCTTTGGATTTACTGTAATATGAGCATATTCCGGATCAGTCTTGTAATTCAAAAGCGCTAGCTTCTCTTCTATCTCCATCTACATCCTCCTCATCAGTCTATATCCCTGCATAATAATGTCTTTCTTTGAAATGTCTGTGGTTGATATACTCTTTAACATTATTTCCGTGAGATGTTTTTTAGGTTCCCCGTTTTCATAGAACATCATGCCAAGTGATGACTCCAGTATTTCTGGTACAGCCCTGTGGACAAGACTACTCCATACAACCTTGTTCATCCCTGCGAAATTTTTCTTGTCAAGAATCGCTGGAGATTTCTCGAGTCTATCCAT
>JBBYJL010000072.1:0-5627 GCA_043196285.1 Thermoplasmataceae archaeon
CGAAATAAGCATGTTGAAAGGTATCTGTACAAATTTCTGGTTGTTGTGCCTTCCCATGTTTGTCTTCTGTTTCCATCCGCTGTTGTGACCCATGACAATGGTATCTATCTCATTCTGTATTGAGCAGTTCAATATTTTCCATAGGGGTTGTCTCCTGCTATTATCAGCGTATTGAACAGCGACAATACCCGATTATTCGAAGAGGGACGTTAGGAATACTCGGCAGGGATTACCCTACTGAGGAGGATCCAGAGAATAACTCCCGCTAAGATACAAAAGGTCATTACACTCCATCCGGTCAGTTGTATAGCCCATCCGGACAACCAGAGACTGCCCAAAATGGCTCCGATAGTCTGTGATCGTGCCCCAGAGGTGGTCTTGCGGAGAAATTCCTCACTGATCACCGCCAGAGGCCATGCTCCCAATAGGATGGCCGTCTCAAACAACCACGTGGTAGGGCCAGAATATCTGCCATGGAGAACAACAAGGATCCCTCCCGTGATCATTAATCCTATCACGCCGCTTATTATCCGTTGTACTCTCACTATTTCCAATTGGTCCTGCATATTTTCACCTCTTCAAATCTGAATTGTGCAGGACCTTTTCAATTTTACAGCACTTTCAATACACTATCAAATCCATTTATACAGCATGAGAATGATGTAATATGCAGATAGTGACCATAAAGTTTGGACATTTGGAACTGAGCAACAACCTTACGAGAGATGACTCAACCGAAATTGCCAGATGTGCAAACGATTATGAAATTTACAGAAATATAGGAAGTCACTCCTTTCCGTTTCCATACAGGGAAAGCGATGCTATTGATTTCATAGAAAAGACCAGAGAATCCGGGAAAGAGATTTTCGCAATTGATTTCAAGATACTCTATGATGGAATATTCACGGGTGTTATAGGTCTCAGTGACGTTGATACCCTTAACAGGAGCGCACATGTGGGCTACTGGATTTCCAAGGAATACAGGAACAAGGGAATAATGACGGCAGCCCTATCGATGGTAATCAATTATTCCAGGGATACCCTCAGACTGAACAGACTACACACAAAGGTGCTGGAATACAATCCTGCATCTCTGAAAGTTCTCATCAAGAATGGATTTTCCATAGAAGGTTTCCTGAGAGATTCCTATATATTTGAGCAAAAGCTCTATTCAGAATTTATACTTGGTAAAATACTGGGCAGGGACTGACTATAGTTTAATACCGGTCAGGGTCTTTGTGTCGACTATGCTAGGCATTGTGCGTATCTTGTCAAGCACCATAGATTCAAGCTGGGAATAATCCTTGGTCTCTATTTTAACAATCATGTCGTATTCGCCGAACAGCGTGTAAACTTCCGAAACATTTTCCAGCTGTGAGAGTCTCTTGAAAACCTCGTTTTCCTTGCCGGGAACCGTGTTTATGAGAACAAACGCAATAACCAATCAGATCACTCCATAAATATGCTTGATTAAGTATTAAAATTTGCGCATCGGAATGCGTTTTCTTTAGTGTGTTTTCCACTATTTCCCTGTTTCAATGCAGTAAAAAAATCCATTGATCACAATGACGGTTACACCTTTTCTATTACACATGAGTTAGATAGCCCTCCACCTTCGCAGACTGCGATAAGGCCTCTCTTTCCCCCTAGTGATCGCAACCCGTTTACCAGAGTTGAAACAATCCTTGTTCCCGTTGCGCCAAGCGGATGACCAAGGGCTATGGCACCTCCCATTGGATTTACGATGTCATTTTCCACACCTAGTTCCTTCTCCCATGCAAGAGGTACTGATGCAAAGGCTTCATTCACCTCAAATAAGTCTATGTCGTCTGTTTTCAGTCCTGCCCTAGAAAGTGCCATCCTTGTCGCTGGAATAACGCCTGTAAGCATTATTACAGGATCCACTGCGGCATAGCCAAATGACACAAGTCTCGCAATCGGCTTCAGTCTCAGTGAGTCCACCATGTTTCCTGAAGCAAGTACACATACGCTTGATCCGTCCGATATCTGGCTCGAGTTTCCGGCAGTGATATTTTCTATTCCTGAAAAGGCAGGCTTGAGAGTTCCCATTTTCTCAAGAGATACGTTTTCTCTGATTCCTTCATCCACAGAGATTGTTTCATTTCCAGTGCTTATGGGCACCTTTTCCCGATCTGCAATTTTTCTTGATCTTGATGCCCTCAGATGGCTTTCCATGCTGAACTCATCCATTTTCTTCCTTGATATGCCGTATTTCTCAGATATGATCGACGCAGCCCTAGCCTGACTAAACCATTCGTCGCCAAGTGAATACCTTGATCTTATCTCAGGCGTTATTGGGCTTCCCAGACTCCTGTCTTGAATGTTGCTGAACATTGGAATCCTGGACATTGACTCAACCCCGCCACAGACCTCAATATCTGCTATGCCTGAGGCAATTTCGCCATAGGCAAACTGCACTGCCTGGAGGCTTGAACCACACTGTCTGTCTATGGTGGTTGCTGGAACTGTTTCCGGAAAGCCCGCAGTCAGCCAGCTGTTTCTTGCGACATTTGCTCCCTGTTCACCAATCTGGTCCACGCATCCAACAATGAAGTGATTCACTCTAGCAGCATCAATTCCTGAATTCTGCACCGCCTTCTTCATGACCTGGGCAAGAAGGTGCTGAGCATGGATACCACTGAGTATCCCGTTTCTTCTACCAATAGGGCTTCTCAGCGCTTCTATGATATAGACTTCTTCTGACCGTACCATCATGTAATATTGTCCGCTTTTTTTTAATCCTTTGTTGCTGATCCGGGGTCATGGAGATCTATCTTGCATTGCTCGGCATATTCCTGGGTATCTCACTGGCCGGCCCTCCAGGACCTGTAACTGCGATTTTGGTGAGAAGAGCCTCCATCTCCTTTCTGTCAGGGGTGTCTGTGGGAATGGGCGCAATGACTGCAGACTTTGTCCTGATGATTATAACATTCTTTATCGGAATTACTTTGATAACGAACAAAACTGAATCTTACGTGTTTATAGCTGGATCGGTGTTTTTCATAATTCTTGCTGTCCTTTCCTTGAAAAGTTCAGGATCTGGCTTGAAATCTACCAACAATAGTTATCTTTCGGGTCTCATGACTGGAATTGTGAACCCTTTCCAAATAGGATGGTGGGTGACGGCAGGATTGAGTGTTTATACTGAATTTGGCATTTTTCCTTTCTATTTCATGTTCCTTGGAATTATAGCATGGGTTATTTTCCTTTCCTTCACTGTGAGGAGAAGTACAATGAGGTTCGGAAGAAAGGCAACGAACTTCATAAGAATATTCAGCTTTGTTGTCCTTCTGCTGTTCGCTGTGTATTTTGCCTATCTAGGTATCACGCACCTGATCTAGGTCCATTTTCTGAAACAAAATGTTTTACAATCATTGTTTTTGCCATGTTCCTGATCCTGGTATCTTGATCATGCGCAAGAATATTGAGAATTTCTGTGGACAATACTTAGTTCCTGAATATTTTCCTATCTCTAAGTATTAATACAATGTTTTTCCTGACTTCCTGATTCTCTGACCGCCTGATCTCTGCAGTTTCCTTACAGTTTCCCAGGATGCTGTCTCCGATAGTATAGGGACCAGGGTCTCTCCTCATATATGGATCGTTTTTATTCATCATGCTGTCCAGCATTTCCATTATTCTGTCACAATTGGATGATGGCATATTGTACGAATATCTTCTGAGTGCAAGAGCAGCAGATCTCATCAGTCTTTTATCACCGGATTCTGTCCACTTTTCTATGACATTGGAAAATAAGTCAAGATCAATGGAAAGAATATTGCCTGCTGTTTTAGATGCAAATTCCCTGATCTCCCAGTTATCGTTTCTTGAGGCAGATTCAAGGATGTTTTCAGAGGTGTGTGGTTCTGATCCATATACAGATGGGATCATATATATTCCCGCCTCAACAATTGCACTGTTTTTCGACTTGACAAACTTTTGGATAACCTGTAGACGCTCTTTCATCAAATGCTTATCCCTAACCAGTTTCGAGGTAACCGCCGATTTTATTCCTGAAGATATGTGAAAGTCATGCAGCTCATCCTTTTCAAGAAATTCAGATTCGCGAGAATGGATAAACTCGTTCACCACATCCTCAAAATATTCCTGGAGTTTTTTCACCCTATTCTCATATTAACGCTTCATTTCTCATCTGCCAGTGTTGCCTGCCATCGATACGAGCTTTCCAAGAAGTTCGATGATGAACTTAAGCGCCAATCCGTCATTTAGTTCTCCCTTTTCCGTAAATTTTTGTGAAGCAAAACTGATGAATACCTCTGGTTTCTGGATCGTTGAAGCCTCCAGAAACTGCAGTACCTGCCTGAGATGATACTGGGCCCTTGATCCCCCAAGCATCCCAGTTGAGGCACTCATCAGAGCAACGGGCTTGCCTCTGAAAGGATTACTTTCCACTGGCCTGCTTACAGAATCAATCGCATTCTTAATGAATCCTGGTATGGAATAATTGTATTCTGGGGTGACAATCAGTATCCCTGCTGAATGTTCAAGAGATTTCCTGAAATTCAGCACATATCTGTCCGGCCGTTCATCATTGTCAGGATTGTAGATCGGAATTCTTGTGATGTCACATATTTCAAGCGTTGAACCTTCCGGCATGTTCCTGGAGCAAACGTCCAAAACCATCCTGTTGTATGATCCCTGCCTTAGGCTGCCACCAAAGGCTGCTATCTTGACTTCCCTGCCGCTTGGCATTCCCTCGAATCTAGCTCCGTTATATAAACATTCATTCCTGTTTGGCTTGCTGAGCCTCTGCAGGCTTCCTTCCCCTGAACCTCATATAAATGAAAAGAATGAAGATGATGATAAGGACAATGATGAGCCAGAAGAATCCGCTGTATATGCCGAAGTTGTGATAGAGCGTGGAATAGAATGTGCTGCCTGCAACGCTTATTGCTTTCATCACTGCGGCGATTACCGCATCAAGGAGAGCAGCAAGCGCCACCAGAGCTATCATTATGATAATCAGTGAGTACCTGTTTATGCGGAAATATTTCCTAATACCTTTGTCTTCCATCCTATGGCTATAATTAAAGAATAAATATAGTTATACTTTGGAACTATGGTGGCCATAGAGTGTTAGAATCTTCACATATTTTTGTCTTGTAGACATCTTATAATTATGTGTGTGCGAAAAATCTATACGTATTCCATATACGTGGGATATATGCCTATTGTAAAAAAAACAAAGACTTAGAGGAAAAGCAGTTACTACAAACTTGTTGACGAGAAACGGGTGAAGGGAAAGGTTGTGCAGAAGTATTTTGGATATCTCTGAAAATCGCCCAATGGAAAGAATGGGGTTGATCCACATGAGTTATTGAAGTATGTGGATCTGTTAATAAAGAAGAAGATAAGCCAGGAGCAGACCTAGGATATTCTGAAAAAGATCGCGATAGAGTATGATGCACGGCCCATAACGAAGGTCATAATTGAAAATGATATGAAGCTTGAGAAGGTTTTCCTCAAACTGAAATGATCCCCAGGATTGTATTCCGTCCATCATTCAGTGCATGCCCTGAATGCTGGTCAAGACTTATGCTATACAGGACGAAGAAGAGGCATGTTATCTCAACAGATTGTGATTT
>JBBYJL010000073.1:0-5505 GCA_043196285.1 Thermoplasmataceae archaeon
TTTTGATTCATGGATTGGGTGTCCCATAGGTGCAGCAAATTCATGGGTGATCTACGGTACTCTGTCAAGCTACGTGAATAACCTGGCAACATTCGTGAGTTACCACTATTCAGATCCGAATGACGGTTCAGTTGCTAACATTCCGGGAATTCTGTTCAAGGGGCCATTTGAGTTTAATGAGAGTGGGATAAGTGTAAAATTTACCCCTCTTTACATGTATAACGAAACCCTCTTCGGATATCCATACACCAACACTCCAATAAATCCTGATCAGGTACTTAGCGTAGGATACCAGGAGACGAATTCCTCTGGAAGTTTCCCTGCTTCCATCGCACACCTGGTGTACGAATATACTGCAGTCATCCCAGTTGTAGGAAGCCATGGTATAGCCTCGGCCTATCTCGGCACCCCTCCGCATGTAAATACTGTCCTGATAATATCGGGAAAGGCGGGGACATTCATGCTCAACGGACCATTTTATTCGCCAGAAAATCTCGAAGGCCTAAGTTACAGCTACATGGAAGAGCATTACAGCACAATAAGTTATGTTACCAGTGCAATGAATCTGTTCAACGGTCAGATACAGAATCAGTTGTAGTAAGTATCACTTTTATATAAGTATCTTCTGATAATTCCCTAAAATACGGATCCATAGTAGCAACAGATATAAGTCCGCATGAACTGTTCTTGGTATGTCGCTGACTGTGTGCCCTTACTGTGGAACAGGTTGCCAGATGAACGTTAATTTCAGGGATGGCCATGTCACAGTTCATGGATACAACAGATCACTTGTCAATCATGGTAAACTCTGCATAAAGGGATATCAGGGTCTTTCATTCACAAATTCTTCCAGGCGGATAGATCATCCCATGATAAGAAAGGACGGCATCCTAAAACCGGTAACATGGAACGAGGCACTGGATTTTGTTGTGGCAAGGCTCAATGCAATCAGGCAGGATTACGGTCCGGATGCTGTTGCATTCCAGGCATCCGCAAAATGCACTAATGAGGAGAACTATCTCATGCAGAAGATTGCCAGGGTCTTTGGCACAAACAATGTTGATCACTGTGCAAGGAGCTGCCACAGTTCAACAGTTGCCGGTCTGATAAGGACTCTGGGTACGGCCGCTGCCACAGGATCGATAGAGAGCCTCAAGGATGCCGGCACTTACTTTATTATAGGATCAAACACCACGGAGCAGCACCCAATAATTGGAACAACTATCCTCAACGAGGCGAGGAAGGGAAAGCACCTTATTGTCGCTGATCCAAGGAGAACCAAGGTTGCTGCAAATGCCGAAATATTCATGCAGTTTAGGCCCGGATCCGATGTGGCACTCCTGAACTCAATGATGCATGTGATACTGATGGAAAAATTGTATGATCAGGAATTCATAAGGTCCAGGACGGAAAACTTCGATGAGTTCGCGAACGAGATCAGCAAATATCCACCCGAGGTGACTGAATCGATAACCGGGGTCCCTCCTGACATGGTAGTAAGGGCTGCCAGAATATACGCCTCGAACAAGCCGTCTGCAATTCTTTATGGTATGGGGATTACCCAGCATATCCATGGGACGGAAAATGTGATGAGTGTTTCAAATCTGGCACTGATGACGGGCAATCTTGGCAGGCGTGGATCTGGAATATTCCCATTGAGGGGTCAGAACAATGTCCAGGGATCGAGTGACATGGGTTCACTTGCAGAATTCTATCCCGGTTATGTGCCAGTAGGATCCGACATTACAAGGTTTGAGAAGCTCTGGAATACAAAACTTCCAAACAATACTGGACTCACCCTTTCAGAGATGTTCGATGCAGCCCTGGCAGGAAAGATCAAGGCAATATATGTCATGGGAGAGAATCCCGTGATAACCGAAGCCAATATCTCAGAGGTAGAGAAGGGCATCAGGAACCTTGATCTATTTGTTGTGCAGGATATATTCATGACTGAAACTGCAGAGATGGCTGATGTAGTGCTTCCTGCAGCTACGGCGCTTGAAAAGGACGGGACCTTCACGAATACCGAGAGAAGGGTCCAGAGGATCGTTCCAGTGAAGATTCCACCGGGAGAGGCGAAACAGGACTGGTGGATTCTTAGCGAACTATCCAGGAAACTTCTTGGACTGAGTGGATACAGTTCAGCTGAGGAGATATTTGAGGAGATAAGAGAAGCGATTCCCAATTATTCTGGCATAAGGTACTGCGATATATATCCCAACGGGAAGCAGTGGCCAGTCAATAAATCCAGTCCGGATGGTACTGAGACGCTTCATGTGGAGAGATTTACCAGAGGACTGGGTAAATTCGTCGCTATACCGTCCAAGCCACCGTCCGGGATCGCAAGCGATGAATACCCCTTCATCCTTACCACCGGTAGGAACTATTTCCACTGGCATTCAGGTACCATGACAAGGAGGAGTGATATCCTCGAAAGAGAATCCCCAAACCCATATGTCGAGATCAACACCAATGATGCAGGCAGGTTGAAGATAAGGAACGGGCAGATCATTAACGTGGAATCAGACAAGGGGAGAATATCTCTGCCTGCACTGACAACAGGAGGAATTCCTGAGGGAATAATATTTATTCCGTTCCATTTCAAGGAAGCCAGGGTCAATAAACTTGTAGGGGATAATCTTGACCCATATTCAAAGATTCCAGAATTCAAGGTTGTAGCAGTCCGGGTGACAACATGACTTTTCTAATGAACAGGAAAGAGATGGATATCCTCTTTGAACGTATCAGGAAAGATTATGAGACCTTTGGTGCAGTTGAGGAAAATGGTGACATTGTCTTTGCAAAGGTTGAAAAATTCAGTGAAATATCGAGCGGGAAGAGCAGCTATGCCCCGAAGGGCTTCCTCATAACCAGATCGGCAAACGTGCTGGAGATTCCAAGACCTGAAAAGAAGGCGATTTTTGGAATTAAGAGCTGCGACCTTCGGGGATTCCAGATCATGGATTTACAGATATTGGGAAAGGACCCTGCATATACAATGAAGAGAAACAACACTGTATTTGTCAATTTTGTATGCAATGAGATCTGTCATGGCGGATTCTGCACGACATTCGGTGGACCTGTTCTTAACAGCTATGACATACAGATTTTGCGGGATGGAGATTCATACTTTGTTCAGGCTTCAGAGAAATACAGGTCTTATCTTGACGGATTCAAGGAGATAACAAAGGACGATCCGTTCAGAAACTACAACGACTCATTCTCAAGGAAATACGGAAAGATTGAATCAGATCACATAGAGAAGAGAATGACATGGTCTTCTGAACTGTGGACGGAATATGCCAGGAGATGCATCTCTTGCGGTGCATGCAATTACTCGTGCCCAACATGCTATTGTGTTGATGTGTATGATGACGAGGAAGGACGGAAGCAGGAATGGGATTCCTGCATTCTCGACGGGTTCTCCAGGACAGCGGCCGGAGACATAAGGCCAGATCTCTCTGACAGGCTCAGGCAGAGGTTCTACCACAAGTTCAGGTACTACAAACTAGCCAGGGGCGAATACCTGTGTACAGGATGCAACAGATGTGTTGACGACTGTCCAGTGGACATAGACATAAAGGAGGTGATAACCCATGATTACAGCAGCGAATCCGTACGTTCCTGAAATCGTTCGGGCATCCGGATTTAGGATGGAGACAGAGGATACATTCACCATCTCCTTCGACAGGGAAAACACAGGGCATGCAGGGCAGTTCTTCATGGTGTCAAGGGCTGGAATAGGTGAATCTGCAATATCCATTGCCTCAGGCCATGGTAAAAGACTGGAATTTTCAATCAGGGCAGTCGGTTCAGTCACAAGATCCATAATGAACGAACCGTATCTGCCAACAGGGCTCAGAGGCCCATTCGGTAATTCATGGCCATGGAGGGGATATGACAGCATAACCGCGGTTGCAGGCGGAATTGGCATACTACCAATCAGATCGCTGGTAGAGGAAATGGACGCAGAAGGGTCTTCCTCCAGGCTGACTGTACTTTATGGAGCAAGATCGCCAAGTGATATAGTCTATTCAGATCTCCTAGAGAATTGGAGGAAGATGGTTGATTTCAGAATTACAGTTGACAGGGGAGATGCAAACTGGAACGGCAAGGTTGGAGTTGTGACAACACTGATCTCTGATATAAAGTACACAGGATCTTCCGCTGCTTTTGTGATCGGCCCTCCGGTGATGATGAAATTCAGCGTCATCAGGCTCAAAGAGATTGGCTTCATGGACGAAAACATCTTCCTTTCGCTGGAGAGAAGAATGGAGTGCGGTATCGGCGTATGTGGGCACTGCAACATAGGAAGATTCTACACGTGCGAGGACGGTCCAATATTCAGGTATTCCGACGTCAGGAACGAACCTGAACTTTTTCTTTAATCCATAAATCTATCAATTTTACATAATAGGTCATAATTTTTTTCTGGAATAGTTTCCTAATAGTTGCCTATTCTAATGGTTCTGGTAACAGCCAGATTCACAATGACGTTTTTATGGATAATGTGTGTATGTGTATTATATGAATAATATTCTGAATTAGTCGATGAATTATAAAACAAAAAGTTTCCGTACTGGAAATATGGGAGACAATTATTATGCCTGCGGAGCAAGGTCAAAGCGGGATAAGGAAAATAAAGGGAGCGCATCAAACCTCATAGTTCCCATTCAGAGATTCCTCCAGATATCAAACATACTTCTGCGCAATCTTTACCTTTACCCGTACATCGTCAACGAGGTTGTAGCAACTGTTTTTCCCTCAATCTTTATTTTTTCCCAACAAAAGTTGTACACACAATAATACGATGTCCACAAGACAAAACTATGTGAAGACTCTAACAAATTTTGGGCGCCATACGCAGTACAGAAAAGTTTAATAATAACCAGTAAGTAACCATTCATGCTTGGTACAAGCAAAAAAATCATAGTAGTTATAATTGCATCACTGTTTCTCCTGACAGCCTTGCCGTTTATCGAGAATGCTGGGATTAACGTCAATCCCTCAGGATCAAAAGTTGATGCACTGTATTACGTGCCCATTTATATAAATAATGTGCAACAGAAGTCTACTCCAACACCATTTGACGAGATGATTGTTGTTAACAGCAACAATTATTCCAGTTATGAAAATTTGAATTTATCCAACGTTTTCTTCACATACATGAATGGTAGTATTGTACCTTCATGGCTTGAATCCGGCAACTTTTCTACAGATACTAACTCTACATACTGGTTGAGGATTAATGATTCCATCGCTCCTGGCAATGTTCTTGAAATCAAGATGAATTTTCTTCCGGTTGGTGAAATTGCCTTCAATAACTATTCCACCGGAGAAGCGCCTTACTTTTCATCATCATATGGATTATATGACGATGGGTCACACGTTTTCAACATGTATGACAATTTTTCAGGAACTACATTAAAGGGGAGCATATGGAATCTGACAGCTTCTGCAACATCCTATATTAGTGTAGATAACGGTATAACATTCGGAGGCTCT
>JBBYJL010000074.1:0-5492 GCA_043196285.1 Thermoplasmataceae archaeon
TAGAGCAGTACAGTGTGATTTTGAAACCTGAAATAGATATAATAGCGCTTTTTCGCAATATTTGAATCCGTAACAGGTCAGTAGAGTGTGCATCCTATCCGGGATGAGATCTCTTCTTGAATATGATCTTTCCCAGAGTATATTGTATGAAGTTCTTCTTTCTAAGCTTCTCTCTTTATAATATAGAGAAGAGTTTTGCGTATGCTTCAGATCCCTTTGCGGATCTTGTTCCTCCTGTTCTCTTCCTGGAGTTTGTCCACTATTTTCTTAAGATTCACATATGCTCTCTGGAATTTCTCCATAATTTCATGATCTCTGGGTGTTTCTGCTGACAGATAAATCATGTTATTAATATACTGCATTCATTATATATGGATCTTTCGGTTCAAAACGTATGTTCTGACGAAGGTCAAAGTATATTTAACTGACCAGTTACTTGAATCCAAAAAGTATTAGTATAGGAGTTTATTTCCATATTGCTTTGTTGGTACCCATGGGATTGACTAAATTTGAAAAAGCCAGAATTATAGGTTCAAGGGCCTTGCAGATTTCTATGGGGGCACCCGTTATTATAGATATACCTAAAAATTTAATCGATCCGGTAGAGATAGCAATTCTCGAATTCGACAACGATGTGATTCCAATAACGATCAGGAAAGTTGTATTTTCATAAATCATATCTTATTTGAGATAATGATATCAGTACTTGAAACTGAATCTTCTGAAATATAGGAGATTATTAGAAGAAATCAAGGTTAGACTGTGATCTACCTTTCAATGTTTCCCTGATTGTATGAATGTATGGTTCCACCCTTGAGGGGGAAAATGAATGCATGTTGCATAGAAAGTCAATAATATTCTTTTCATCTGGTTCCCGAAAAGCAATTTTGTAATCATTGGAAGCAGGAGGGTTGAGAAAAAGGTCTTTTATAGCGTCAAGGTTCTCAATGGAGGTCTTCTTCTCTTGAAGTACTCTCTTGATATTTCCGTACTTCCTGATGAGATTCAGTGCCGTCTTAGCACCAACTCTTTTTAGTCCGAGGTTGAAATCAGTTCCAACAAGGATTCCAACATCTATTAATTGTTCTCTCGTGATCTTATTCATTTCAAGAGTCTCCTGAAGGTCAATCACTTCTGGTGAAACATTAACATAAATGTTTCTGCCGGGAAGTTTTCTTCTTCCATTGAAAGTGAAGTTCCTCAACACCTTTCTTGCACCGAAAAGCAAACAGTCGAAATCTTGTGAAACCACTCCCTGGACAACTCCATCTCTAGACATTATGGAAGCCTGGGCTTCGCCTTCTGAAATTGCCTGGACAACTGGAAGTCCCATGTAACTGAGGAGTAACTTTGTCTCTTCCACCATTTCCCTGGTTATATAGTTTATTCTAGAAGACAGGGATCTGATCCGTTCCTCATTTCCTTCGGTTATTGCTTGTTCCAGTTCAATCTTGTTTTTCTCCCTGATCATTCTCCTCTCATCAAGGGTTCTGTTCTTCAGTGGGGAAGGCTTGCCGTCGAACACATAAACTGGTCGTATTCCATTTTCAAGTAATGCAACAGTTCTGTAGAAAACCCCGGAGAGATGTGAAGTTACGTTTCCACTGTCATCAATCAGGGGTGTGCCATCAGGCTGGCGGATACTGCTTAGGAACTGGTAAAGTATATTGTATGCGTCGACTGAAACGATTGACCCGGAAAAATCCTTTACCTTTATCACTTTCTTAGAAACGATATCGCCTATATCTACGCCCATTTCTGCACATAGATTGATGATTCGTTATATAACTTTCTCGTTAGTCATTTTAAAATTCTTACAGAAAGCGAGCTGTTGGAAAGTCACGAAAACAATGATCAAACAGAATGGTAAAAATATTAGATTAATACGTAATGCAGAAATGACATATGTTGAAGAAATGTCCATCTTGTGGGAAAGTTTTCAGTTGTATGAATCCACTTGGAAACTGCTGGTGTAACTCATATGAGATAAGCAGGAGTGATCTGGTATTCCTGGCAGAAAAATTTGATGACTGTCTCTGTCCAGACTGTCTTTCAGAATATTCGTTCTGAAAAAGACCTTCCAAAGAAAAAAGAATTGTCTTTTTAGAATCTCCGGCAGCTGTTCAGGAACATATGGAATTTCACTCGCATGAAAGGCCAAAATCAGTGATCCGGAAATCTGTATAGTTATCCTCCTTAATTGATCTGTGTTTGACGACGGATATTCTTCTCTTACCAGATCCTATCTTCTGTATGTTAAATATGGCCTTCATGACGTGATCTATTATGAATCCTCCAAACGGCTGGAGATTACCACTGTCTATATCCTGGTATATCTGGTTTGTTATAAGTACCGGAATGTGGAACTTTGAACAGACCAGGTTCAGAGAACTCAGTTGTCTCTGTATGTTACCGGATCGCGACTGTCCCTCAGCTGGTTTTTCAAGCCTGAAATATTCAGTGAACGAGTCAATGATTATAAGACCCAGATTACTGATCTTTTCAACCATCTTTGGGAGTCTCAGCATGGTCAAGTCCTGATCCTCAAGGGAACTGATCCTGTAGAGGAGCAAATTTTTAATAAGATCCAGATTTTCTCCTGTAACCTGAGAAAGACGCTCAACAGAAAATCCCTCAGTATCAAAATAAATCACAGTCTTTCCGAGCCTGAGGGCTGATAAAGCAAACTGCATACAAAAATTCGTCTTACCCGATCCACCTTCCCCGTATATTTCAGATATGATACCACTTTCAAGTCCGCCATTCATGAGTTTGTCTATGCAAGATACATTGATGGGAATCTTAAAGGTCGGTGATGCACTGTCAATTTTCTCCATACGATTCAATGTCCGTTTTAATACTATCTAACACGAGTCTAAAATTCTTTCCGATAGCTCCAGGAGATCATTTGAAAACAGGATCGATGTGGACGCATTCATGACCTTCTCATCACGGGGATTGAAAGCTATCGCAACCCTTGAAGCACTGAACATGGATATGTCGAAATCGCTGTCCCCAACTGATCCTGTTTCTACTTTTTCACAACCAACAAGTGACTGTATATTTTTTATCGCTATATCCTTTCTAGAAGGGATGACATTGGGTCTCCCCTTTCCAGTGAGCCTTCCTTTTTCATCTATAACGATCTCGTTCGCAAAGACGTAATCGAATACGGGATCATCATTTATTAAATCAGCCAGCCAGGAAACGCCTCCAGAGACTATTGCAACCTTTATTCCGGCGTCCTTCAGTTTTTCCACTCCTCTCTTCACATTGTCTCTCATCCTGATTCTGGAAAGTATGGAGATAATATCTTCCTTGGTCAGGTCAGGTTTCTTTGAGAGCCAGAGTGAGATATCTCTGCTCATAAATTCACCATAAGTGATTGTGCCATTCCTGTAGGCATCAAGGTTCGCGCTGTTATCAACGCCAAAATATTCATGTATAAATTTCCAACTGCTGGGATGAGTTGTTAGAACACCATCCATATCGAATGCAACAAGTTTCAAGCAGTTCCGTGGCATCTGGAGTACCTCAGTAGGTTCTTGAGAATACAGTCTCAAGACCATCCTTTCCACAAATTATACACTTTCCCTTTTTTGTGGATCCCAATCGCAAACCTAGGCAGGAAGCCTCTGTCATCTCTTCAAACTTATCCGAACATTCCCTTGAACCACACCAGAAGACAGAATATGCATTCTTCTCTTTGTTTATCTCATGGGTGGACAAAACACTCATAATGTGGTCACTATGGAATTGCGTGGATTTCTCCATTATTTTTTTCTTCACCTCATCAAGGCATTTGCTCACACCTGTTTCTATCTCATTGGAATGGATCTTAATCTTTCCTGATATACCCCTTCTGGCTGCAGTAATGAACACCCCCTCGACCTCTCTCTCCCCAATCTCAAGTCTTAACGGAACTCCCATCATTTCCCAGTGGTTATATTTGAATCCGGGTGTATACGCATCACGATCATCTACCCTGACCCTAATTCCAAAACTCCTTAGAGTTTCGGCAATTTTATGGGTATAACCAATAGTATCGACCCTTGCGGAAGGAATTGGGACAATTATCACCTGAACCGGAGCGATTTCAGGAGGAAGGATAAGCCCTTTATCATCCCCATGGATGCCTATTATTGCTCCAAGAAGTCTCTCGCTCATGCCATATGTTGTCTGTGAAACGTAAGATCTCGTGCCATTCTCTGTTTCATAGGTTATATCGTAATTTCTGGAGAAGTTTTCACCATAATTGTGGAAAGTTCCTATCTGAAGCGTTCTTCCTCCTGGCATTAGTGCGTCTGCGGCAATGGTATAAACTGCTCCAGGGAATTTGTCCCAGTCAGGTCTTTTGTCAAGAAGATAATTAAGTCCCAGACGTTCAGATATTGACTTCATTATATCAAGATATTCAGATATCTGTTTTTCGGCATCGTTATAATCCTTATGGGCTGTATGTGCCTCAAAGAAATGTATTTCTCTTACTCTGAGGAAAGACCTTGTATGTTTCGTCTCGTACCTGTAGGTATTCACTATCTGGTACAACTTGAACGGAAGGTCGGCATGGCTTCTTATCCACAGCGAAAACATAGGGTACATTGCAGATTCACTTGTCGGTCTCAGGGCAGCTTCGTCTTCAAGCGGCTCCATGCCTCCTCTTGTTACCCAGTAAACCTGCCCCTCAAATCCCTTTAGATGATCAAATTCAACAGCAAGCTGGCTCCTTGTAATGAGCAGTGGAAGCTGAACCTCATCAAATCCTCTCTTGTCTACCTCTTCCCTTATGATTCTATCAATAAGTTGCATTATTTTTAGTCCGTAAGGCATCCACACATTCATGCCCTTAACAGGATACCTTTTGTCACTCAACTGTGCAGTCTCAACAATTTCATTGTACCAGTCACTGAAATTATCCTTTTTGAATTCCATTCTAATGCGATAGCGTAATCGACTTAAAAAATGATATTGTGTATGGTAACAGGTCAGTGGAGTGTGCATATCACCCATGGTGACTTCTCTTTCTGTATGTTAACTTTGAGGGGAGATCTTTTATGAAGTTCTGCTTCCTCAATTTTGATGTGTATAATGTGGAAAAGATTCTTACCTATGTATCTGAACCTTTTCCAGATCGGGTTACCCCTGCTACCTTCCTGTATATGACCGAGGGTCTCAATGCCCTTTCGGCCCTGTTGCTTGCCGGTTCCACGTCCGGATCGATCACGAACCGGAAGAGCCATTCCTTCTTCTTTTACATTAGGTTTGTGACGAACTTCCTGGACTGCTTGTGTTCATAATCCCTTTCAAGAAGGAGGACAGGATCATGGTACAGTTTATCCACGATCTCAGGTGTGACATACCTTATTATAGCATCGTTTCCTGCAGTGATGAAATCCTCTGGCGTTTTGTATTTCCCAAGCATATCTATTGTATCATCATTGAGATCGATGATGTTCGAGAGACCACGGAATGCCATATCCGCTGTCCTTATG
>JBBYJL010000075.1:0-5367 GCA_043196285.1 Thermoplasmataceae archaeon
GAAGCCATTATATTACGGATTCAGATTATTAATCAAGAAGGCTTCGAGCATTCATCTGCATTCAGGAGGAATTAGTGCTGGAAGGTTAGCAGGATATGCTCTCGTTTTCCTTATAGTTATCAACGCAGTCTCAGGCGTTCCCTTCAATTATGGAAGCCATACATACTATGGATCTGTCTCTGGATCTGTTGGTATGGACAGCCAGTCCATTGGTCTCCTCAACTTTATGCATTCAAATATATCCCCGGACTCAGGAATTGCAGCTCCTGTACCCATTGCTTTCTATGTTATGGGATTTGATGGGAATCCAGTCATCGCATACCAGCCTTCCAACTATCTGACCCAGCCCGTTGAATGGGAGGAGAACTATGCAGCTTACATCCTTATTTATCATTCTTCCCAGAATGTTTCATATACGAATTCCCTGATAAGGGAATATGACATTTCCTATGTTCTGATTCCCACTCATACGCAGGGAATTGATTCTTCGTATCTCATGGTTTATACGACACAGTTTTTCATCCTGTACAGGGTTTCGTGATGGATCGGGAATTCACAGGATTGAAGCCACTGATGTCATCATGGACTCTGACATAAAATCCTTTTATATTCTTAGGAGATCAGAATAAACGTTACCGGTGAATGACTGGAGAATTTCAAAACATGGAAAATGAGAAAGATCTGACTGGAGAGAAACTTAAGTTTCCAATCCCTACAAGGAGGCTTCTCTACGTTGTTTTAGGAGTTATCTTCATCAACTATTCATTTATCATCTGGATGGTAGTCGGGTATCTATATCTGGCAATCATTGTGCTGCAATGGGCACTTATACTTGTAGGCAGCGTGCTTGTAATATACTCTGTATTCATAGGTACTGAATCAAGGATTGTCTCATCGTTACCACTTATCGGATTTGCAATCGCATTTGCAATCTTCGCAGGTGTTATTGGCTTTTATGTCCCTCCATATGGAACAGATGAACTTGCCGCTGATACTTATGCAGCATACCTCTTCCTTCATGGGCGGAATCCCTATGTTGATGCAAACATGGCCAGCGTGTTCACCAATCTCAACTTTCCGCCATACATGATAACACCACTGCTCAAGGGAGGTGCAGTCAATTATCTCGTATATCCCGGGCTTTCCGTTCTCGTGTACCTGCCAGCAGTGTTTTTCAATTTCAGGAGCTACCTGGTAATACTCTTCTTCAACTTTGTCTCGATCCTGATGATCTACTATTATTACAGAAAGACCGGATTTACAAGCAGCATTCCGTTCCTGATCATAGTCATGCTCATCAATCTTGAATACGTGGATTTTTCCTTCAACGGTGGTGATGACATAATCTGGGTCACGTTCATCGGCCTCTCATACATATTCAGGAAGAAACCATGGGTCTCCGGTATCTTTTTCGGTCTGTCCCTGTCATACAAGCAGATCGGAGCTATAATCTTCCCGTTCTATCTTTATTTTGTATTTATGGAGAACAACCAGAGGAGAAAGGATGTATTCGTATTCTTCCTTTTCGTCCTGATCAGTTTCTTTGCGACCAATATACCGTTCATTCTGATGAGCCCGTATCTCTGGTTCACACATGTTGCATCCATCGCATCCCAGCCAATAATCGGCGTTGGTTTAGGGCCTTCGATTCTCGCCTTTGCCGGCTACCTGTACATACCTTCACTGATTTTTGGAGTTATAATGGTATTGCTGCTGCTTGCTTTCCTTTTTATTTACATAGGATACTACTTCCAGCTGAAATACTCATTTTTTGCATTTCCCATGATAATATTCTTTTTTGATTACAGATCCCTGGAAAACTACATCATATACTGGCCTTACCTGATATTCCTGCTGATGCCTGACTTTGCGCATGACTATATTCTGGATTACAGGAGCAGTACGACCAAGCATCTAAGCTATACATTCAAGGGATTCATAGGCAAGATAGATCGCACTCTTAAGAACAAGAAGAATGTCACGCTTCTTCTCTCCGTTGTCATTGTTCTGACAGGAACATTCGCGTCTGCGGGCTACGCCTACTCAAATTCATCGCAGATGAACCAGATCAGGATAACCTCGGTTTACAATGCTTCCGATCCATATCTGATTCCAAATTCGATCACAGAGATGCAGGTCAACCTTACTTATGAACCAATGCAGGGGTCGCCATCCTCAACTCCGATGAATTTCAGGATATTTTATAATACTCTGGCCACAAGCAACCTGAATTCACTGTTATGGAGTCCAAGGAACTCCATAGTAAAATCCGGTAACAATACACTGACCATATATCCGAGGACTTCTGCAGACATTCTGCCAAACAATGTGACATTTAAGATAGAAGCCTATTACGGGAGCAGCATGCAGTCATTCTACAATCAGAAATTTCCATTCGATATAAAGATGATATATCCCATGAAGAATCCTACTCTCAGTTATCCAACGTATTCCTCGCCGGAGGTTTATCCCTCATGGAATCTCACCACTTCCACAGGGAACGGGATAACATCCTATGATTACGGACTGTACGGTATATACCTGAAGGGAAACCACACTAATTCCGGTTCTGGACCAACGTATTCAAACCTTTCCACCAGCGTAAACCTCTCACTTCTCTCCAAGGACAATTTTTCCCTGTCGTATGATATGGAGAACCAGATACCTTCAGGCTTACACGATACAGTTGTAGTGAACAGCAAGATAGTGTCTTTCTTCGGGGTAATATTGTCTTTCTCACAGGATTCAAAGTTTCTATGGATAGGCTACAATTCAACTGCAACAGGTAATGCCGGAATCATATCTTCCTACCAGCAGCTTAACACATCATCCTACATAGTTCAGGTAAACAGTACCATGATAAACTTCGCGCAGGTGGCGAATATCGCAAATCAAATGCCCCAGTGGATCGTATCTCTAAATTCGGTGAGATTCAGCATAGTCGCTTCTGTCGATTCTGCTAACGCGTCATATTTCGTTCTGTTCAACAATTTTACGATCTATGAGAATGGTTCTGTAGTAATCAGTCCGTTCCTCTCACAGGGTTCTTATAACCCAAATGAAAGCATTATTTATGGAGTAGGGATATCACAAGCTGTAATTCCTGCGGCAGATGCAGCAAGAATTGAGTGATTAAAATGGATACGCTTTCCTTACAGATTTATCATGGATCAGGTGATTTCCCGGTCAATGATTTTGCCGATGCACTTGAGGATCTGAACTACAGGATAGAAATTGTCCTTATTGATGAGAATTCCTCTGCAGAGAATCCCGTTTATCCGGATCTGGCATCCCCCGTAAAGGTTGTCAGGATAAGAAACACCGGTAATTTCAATGAGAATTTCAGCGAGGCGATGAAGAGTTCCACTGGCGATTTTATCGTTGTATCCGATTCAGCCAGAGGACTAAACGCGGAACTGATTAGAAGGATGCTTGAGAAGGCAGGCGAGGGATATGACCTTGTGGTTGCATCGCGCGGAAAGGTAAGGAATGTGAAGACAATCTTGGCCAAGGTTCTGGTCAGGGAACTTTCCGGCTTGTCTGACCCGCTTTCCAGCGTTTTCGTTGTGAGACGCTGGGCACTCGAGGACCTGGACTTCAACACCGGAATCCAGACAGTACTCGCTGAAATACTGATCAGGAACAGGGTTGAAAGGATTGCGGAAGTTCCTGTCAGCAGCAATATAAAGGAGAGAAAGACGATCTCTTTCCTGCAGTATTTTTCATACATATATTCAATTCTCCGGCTTTCAAAATTCAGGGTCATTAAGTTCGGTCTTGTAGGCCTGAGCGGTGTTGGGATCAACGAAGGGTTCCTTTACCTGTTCCACAATATACTTGGCATATATGATGCCGGGCTTTCGTTCTTCATTCTGCCTGTATCTCTTGTCATAGCAATAGAAGCCTCCGTGATATGGAACTTCTCATTCAACAATAGGTGGACATTTGCTGACAGGAAGGGCGGAAATGTCTTTGTAAAGCTGTTCAAGTACAACGTGTTCACCGGCATCGGGGCGATTGTCAATATATTCTCCACAGTTGCATTCACTGATTTCAGGATCATACCGGATTACCTGATAGCCAACATAGCCGGAATTTTCATCGGTTTCCTCATCAACTATTTTTCAAGTGACTATCTTGTATGGAAGGTTGAGAACAGAAGTAAGATCTGAACGTGGTTATGATGAATTATGAAGGAGATGGTATTCTCGCGGGAATACGCCGTTTTTATCACCTCAACAAGATCAGGGCCACGAAATTCCTCATAACCGGGGGTGGAGGATTTGCAGTTTCCGAGATAGTGATATTTACTGGCACCATTTTTGCCAGGGGCTATCTGGACATCACCCTTGTTCTCATCCTGGCAAATGTCATCAGCGTTACCTTTGGGTTCTTCCTGAACGACATGTGGTCCACAAGGAATCAGGGGGTGCACAATCCCGGATATCTCAGCCTTCTGAGCAGACTCATCAGGTTTCAGGCTGTGTATGTACTCGGTGATCTGACATCCATCGCTGTACAGCTTTCCCTGCTGAAGTTTTATGGAATTATTCCAGATTATGGAAACATTGCCGGCAGCATCGTGGCAATAATTCCTAACTATATCGTCTCAATGAAACTTGTGTGGGGTATAACAGTTACCAGAGAATAATGCTGAAAAATTCTGAACCAGGTGACTGGCAAATTATCAAGTATTGCGATTCAATAGCGGTCAGGCAGTATGTCTGAATCCACTGTTCCTGAGTTATCAATTGTCCTCGCAACCTACAACGAGATAGACAACCTCCCTGAACTTGTCAGGGAGATCGAGGAAGCGCTTAAAATCAGATATGAAATCATATTCTGCGATGATGGCAGCAAGGATGGGACCAAAGATTTCATTCTGGATTACTGCTCCACTCATGACAATGGGAAATACATTTTCAGCGACGTTAAGCAGACCACACTGATTGCAAGATATCGCGGAGTCAGGGCTGCAGCAGGCAGGTTTGTGGTGATCATGGATAGCGATCTCCAGCATCCTCCCGAGAAACTTCCTGCAATTTACGAGAAGCTCAGCGAGGGCTATGATATGGTCATTGCGAGCAGATTTGCCCCTGGAGGATCGACAGGTGACAGGAAAGCAATAAGGGGAGTGATATCAAGATCGGCATCCTTGATAAGCAAGCTGATTCTCAAATCTGCCAGGGGACTGTCTGACCCTATGTCAAATTTCATTGGTTTTCGAGGGGATCTGAACATATTGATAGACATGAACTGGCGAGGATTCGAGATACCATTATGCATAATGACCTCAAACAGAAACCTGAAGATAGCAGAGATCGGTTATGTATTCAAGGAGCGAAGAGCTGGATCCAGCAAGGTCAC
>JBBYJL010000076.1:0-5353 GCA_043196285.1 Thermoplasmataceae archaeon
GGGCATCAACGCAACCATGGATCGTGCTGTCAGGAATCATAAGCTGCCCATGGAGAGCATAAGACGAAACTTAAGAATCTCCCGTATCCGATCTCTCGTGGAACATCCATATGCGTTCTTCAAGAGGATGTTCCATTTCGGCCATGTTATGGTGACAACAGTGCAGAGGGTAAGGGTGAAGACATACTTCACTGCAATGTGCTACAACCTGATGAGGGCGAGATTCATAGATCGTACGGCGTGAGCCATCGAGATTTTAAGGAAAATAGAGGAAAAATGGCATAATATCGGGGCATTCCCAGTGCCCTGAAAGTCATGTAGAGCGAAGAGTAGGATTTATACCCATCATTCCATTAACAATGGGAGGTTATGGGAAATCCTCATTTATATTTACCATACGTATAATGGGAAGGTTTGTGCTGAATGCGCATCACCTCAGTTCAGGAACTGTGTGTGAGGTTATCCATTCTGCCGCCGTCAATCACAATTATTTGGCCTGTCATGTAAGACGAATCATCGCTGGCAAGAAATAGCGCTCCCTTTGCAATATCTTCAGGGATTCCTGTTTTTCCAAGCATTGAACGTTTTTTGAACCATTCCTCAATATTTCGCTTTTCCTCGTCCGTCTTTCCGCCAGTGGTCATGTTAGTGTTAATCCATCCTGGCGCGATTGCATTGACCCTCACACCAAAGTTTCGCAGGTCAAATGCAAGTCTCTTTGTTAGCATGATTACGGAAGCTTTTGTCATGGCATAAAATGTGGTGTTTTCGGCAGATGTTCCAATCCCTGCATTGGATGCGATGTTTATCACGTTTCCATTTCGTTTCTTGAGATCGTCCAGGAAAGCCCTTATCATGTTTATAGGTCCGTTCTGGTTTATTTTGAACATTTTGTTCACCATGACTTCATCGTAGTTCTCCCAACTGCAAAGATACATTATTCCTGCGTTGTTTACCAGAATGTCTATCTTTCCAAGATCATCATGGACTTCATCTGCCATTGACCTGACCGCTTCAAAATTCGACACATCTGCCTGAAACAGGCTCACACCTGCGAATCTCTTCTTTAGTTCCTCTGCTTCCTTCTTGCCGTTATTGTAGTTCACAGCAACTCTTGCACCTTCAGTAAGGAATAATTCTGCAATGGCCCTGCCTATGCCTCTTGATCCCCCAGTAACAAGGGCTGTCTTCCCCTCTAATTTCTTTACCATAAGCCAAAGATTATTACATTATGTAAAAGGTTTTATTTCATGGAAATCAGAAATAAGCCCAGAAGTTATCCTGCCATAAATCATACTCTTCCTTTAATTCCCTTATCTTGATGGGTTTGAGAGTGTGATTCCTTTTAGCCTCCTCATACTTTGCCATCAGATCATTGTATGATAAATGAGCAAATTCATCGAACTTTTCTCTGATCATCTTATCGTTGTAAGGATGCAGTTTGGTTATTTTGGGACCGCTGTAAAGAATCTTGAAGAATTTATTCTCGGCAAGTGTGACATGAAAAACACGCCATTCTACCTCAAGTGTTGATGAAACAGCCAGCCCAGTAAGATCCGCTAGAGCCTCCACAGTCCTGATTCCTTCCTTATCGTCATTGAGCTGGAATGATATCTCAACCCCTTTTTCCATACTCACCTTATCTTAATCATATTATTTATCGTTAACCAACCATGATCACTCGTTAACCCTATATTTTGTTTCCTAACTCAATCTCTGGTCGTCCTTCCTGGTACTTTTTCTTATTCGATATGCGTTTCTCTCTCACGAACCACTTTTAGGTATCACTATTACCTTATTCATGAAAATTAACAGTCATTTGGAAACATTGTTGATTCTGTGTAAACGGTTAAATCTCTTTTCTATATACAAAAGATGTGATGATATGGGCAAATACTTTAAACTAAATGCAAGTGTGAATAGCAACGATGTGAATGCAGTGCTGCCTGTGCTGGAAAAATATATAGGAAAGAATGCCACTATAAATAAGATAGGCCAGGAACTGGAAATCAGTGCTACAATCGAGGGGGAAGATGCCAGGGAGCTTAACAGGCAGATCCTTTCCGAGATGCGCAAGGTTGAGAAGAAGACGAGACTTCGCTCTGAATGGTCATGTGATGGAGTCACTGAGAAATTCTTCGACTACGTACCGAAAGGCAAGAGGCAGGATAAATAGAGATTCAATCTATTTCATCTTAACATTGCGATCGAAAATTCCCATCTCGCAAGATATTAGGTGAAGGCGAGTGAAAAGCTTATTATTCCGAGGATATTGTGTTATCCGCTGGCAAAGAGAAGTGAAAGAGGGTGGATTGCATGCTACTTCATGATTTATATTTACACAAAATTCGGGATGCTATCAATTATTCCCCTAAAAATTGCGGAGTTAAAGTTAGAATGTAATTTGACTGGTTGAAAAGATTCTTGGAAAGATGGCAGGATCTGGAAACGGGTTCACTTTATCCAATATATATCTGTCTTGTTAAGCTTCATATCCCACCTCAACAGAATGGTTTCTTCTCTTCGAATACTTCTTCGGAATCGAGTTTTGCATTGCCAACCTCTGAAATGACAATTATTTCAGTCCTGAATTTTTTGAACAGATAGCTAAACAGTTCGAATCCAACCCTGCTTAAACGATCCTTGTATGATATGATAACCTTCTCAACTCTGTTGATCATTATTTCATCAAGCATCTCAAAGAATCCTTTTCTCTTCTCAAACGAAATGCATGAAGCAGCGTCAGAATATATTGCACTGATGGTATAACCATTCATGAAACACCACTGCTTCATCTGTTCTATCTGATTCTGCAGATCAGGCTTCTGCTTCGCTGTTGATACACGTGCATAGAGAAGCGTCTTTCTTTTTACACCCTTATAGAAAATTCTGTAAACATCTTCCTCACTGTAGTTGTATCTTTTGTTTGGGATTACAGTGTAACCAATCTTTCCTGCCTTTGCATAAGTATAAAGTGTTTTTCGGGATATTTACAATAGGTTCATAACTTCTTCAGCTTTCATTGTCAATAACAGATTAATAGTAAATAAAACTATAGTTTATATTTACCATACGCCGTTTAAAGGAGAAGGAATGTCGAATCTGTGGCAATTTTTTCAATATCCGATGAGCTTCACGGGGAAGGCGGATAGGACTTAGAGCGTCTGGAGACGGATTCAGAAATACTGTAAAAAGTACCCGATCGTTGGCAAATCTTCGATTTTTCCCTGCCTTTAAAGAAAGCGTCGGGGGGGAGATTCGAACTCCCGAGCTGCGAGAGCAGTAGATCTCGAATCTACCGCCTTACCGGGCTAGGCTACCCCGACATTCAGTATCCGTGGGAATAACTATGGAGATAAGAATTTTCACCATGCCTCCGCATCTCGAGGCATTAGTGGCTCAAGGTCAGATGCATAGTATCAGGATCCGGACATTTTCATGTGTTCTTTCATCATGCATCTGTCCATAATCACTGCCATTCCTTCCTTCTTTGCACTGCTGGCACCCTCGTTACTAACTACACCCTCCTGCATCCATATAACCACTGGATTGAGTTCTCTGGCTTCACTTATTATTCCTGGAACTGCCTCTGGTTTCCTGAATATGTCGACCACGTCAATCTTTATATCTTTGGGTATTGATTTAAGGTCGGGATAAGCTTTCTTTCCATTCCAGCTTTCAATAACAGGATTCACAGGTATAACCTCATACCCGTGCCTTGCAAGATAGTCTGCCACCCTGTAGCTGTCCCGGTCCGGCTTGTCAGATATACCCACAACTGCTATGGTCCTTGCTGTTTTTAGAATCTCTGGTATTTTATCCTCGTCGAAAGTCATGTTTTGTACAATGATACCTGCTATTAAGATTCACCGCATTGTTTTCGATAGAAGATGAATGTCGCAACAAAGAATGTTGAGTTCATTTTCTTTTGCCGTATTTTAGCAGGATCCTGCACTCCCAACCTTCCGGTACTTCAAGTGACATCAGGCCGTCACTTATCTCCGCCTGTTCGTTCTCAGGGATGGAGTCAAGAGCAAGATATACCATCTGCTCCTCCTTCTCGTTGTGTGCCTGCAGTACCCTGACAAGTCCTTCTGCCCGATCGATTGCCCTTACAAAATCATTACGGGCAATGTATAATTCTATCCTGTCAAGTAACCTGAAGATCCCCGCGTGTTCCACTTCAAGTCCATTTATACCTTGACGGTCCCCGGTGTCCTCTACCTTTCTAAATAGTGCATTTTCTTCAACGTAAATATGCATCCTCAGCATTTTCCTCAATTCGGCCAGTTCTGCAGTTCCCGGCTTGTTGTCATTCATTGATTTTATGAATTCTGCCAGCAATCTGTCTATCTTATGATGTTGATCAATGAAGATCTCTGAAAGCATAAAATCGTGTGTGGAATGCAAATCCACATTTAGCGTTTATCTTTTTCTGACATTGTCAATTTTTAGTTGACAATGTCGAATAAACTGGAGAATCTTCTCACATCACAACAAATAGACGAGATCGTTCAGCGACCGAATGACCCGGAGGAACACTACAGGATTTTTTCCTGTACCGTTGACAACTTTTACTGACCGCTTGCACGAAGGGATAAAATTTATAGGCCAGCTCAGTGAGGATGATGCCAAGGCACAATGGGAAGCGTATTCAACCCCTGCATTCACGTATCTGAAGATGAAAAATAACGCAGATCTGATCCTTTCGGACATTGATGAGGCTAAGAAGAAGTTGCTTGAAATGAAAGCTGACAACAACACAGTCAAACTGTACATCACTATAGACGAAAAAGAAAAAAGCTGAGTACCTAAGCACAATAAAACAACCTGTTATCGCTTCGGCGATAAGATGGGCAACGGCGCACGGACTTCCAGCGAAGACCATCGACGCTTGGTCTCTCGGAAAGGCGCTAATGACCCTTGAATATCTCAACATTACCGTTGATAAAAGTTACGGGAAAGCAAAACGCAGCGCCTAGAGAGACGTTATGATCGTAACTGACTACGAACAGAAGGATGACGGTTCGAAAGAGGAGGGTGTCGGAAAGACCGGAGGAAAACCCCGAAAACTCTCCGGCGTCAAAAAAAAGTCGTTCAAACACGGCCCCCAACCTTCGGTGTCGGAAACGGTTACCCAAATTTCGACCGTATAAAATCTGTATATGTACATGAAGGGGAATAGGGAAAGGCTTTCCGACACGCACGATAGTGAACCAGATGTAAACCCCCTAAATTCCGATGTCCAGAGTGAATCTGAACCTATAACCGAGGCAGAAGGCGAAACCTATATTCGGATGATCCTAGAAAAATAATTTCCTGTCAGCAACCAAGATTCACATCCAGATCTGTA
>JBBYJL010000077.1:0-5308 GCA_043196285.1 Thermoplasmataceae archaeon
TGATCATATCGCCTCTTTGCACCCGCCTCATCAGATCAAGAAAAATACCCTCATTCATTGCGTTAGTCTTCAAGTGTCCTAAATCATTTAAATTTTCTAGTTCAAGAATGCGAAATATCATCCAAACTTCAACTGGTATATGTTTTCCATAGGAATGTTACTATTATTGATACTCTATCGTAATATGTTACTATGGTGTTTAAGAAGTCCAAGGGTGCACTGAAACTATCTGGCTATGAGGAGGCGATTCTGTAGAGAATTTTAGCATCAAAGATCGATGAGACAAGGATTGTTTAGGAGTCAAAAATTCTCCTCATGTATTCACGGGTCGAGAAGCCGGCAATATTGCTGAATCACTTTCCACCAACAAGCAGAAGTTATGCCGGATAATAAACAGAGCTCTTGCACTGGGCATCTTTTCTGCCCTGCATGATGTCACTAGATCAGGAAAACCCAGAAGCATCAGTGATCCAGCAAGGTCCTACCTGATAAGGATTTCATGCACAAAACCTTCCGATCCAGTCCAAAGATATGAAATGTGGACGAACAGATCACTCACGGAATATATAAGGGGAAAATGCCACCTGAAGAGTATGATTTTGTATAATATTTTAGCCAGTTCTGATTCCGTGAACTGGTCAGGGATATGCGTTCTTAATCTTACAGCTGAAACCCCGTGGCTCAACATGTGTCTCCCTTTTTTCATTTCGTACCCGGATGGGATGTTGCGCCATCACTAATGGTTATGGGAAACACCGTATTTCCTCCTTAAGGCGAATTCAACATTCCGTGCTAAAGGAATAGAATCATGGAAGAAGATGCTCTGCGGTCTCACAGATGACACGTAGAAATGGCTGGATGAATATCACATGCGACAGAATTATACATAGCGCATTAAGTAATTGCGCATAATTTCCTTAGAGTGCTGTTTGGGTTGGCATACACGGCGAACTGTTCTGTGAGTGCCAATATCAGGTCTCCCATGGATTGAAAGTATCTGTTGAGGGTAGCCTTTGACTTGACGATCTTCCAGACCCTTTCTATGGAATTCAGCTCCGGAGAATATGGAGGGAGAAATTCCAGTATAATTTGAGAATTGCTTTCCAGAAATTCCTTCAGCAGATTTGCATGGTGATACTTTACGTTGTCTAGTACCATGTGTATTTCCCCTGATATGGAAGATATACTCATCAGGAACTCGCGGAATCTGACCGCATTGTATTTTCAGTGATGCTTGCCCTAGGCACCCCGCTGTAAGGATCAACTGCACCGAACACGCTTATGCCTTTTCTCCTGGGTTCCTGAAGCACCATTGGATCATGATCCTCGGGAGGTACCCACATCCTGTACCTTGTTTCTTGCTGATAGAAATGACACTCGTCCAGGTACATGATCCTGGATCCAGAGCATATAAGATCAACGAGTTTTTTTAAAACCTTAACTCCGCAACTTTTTAGGGAATATATTGGTTCCAAGCTGCTCATCCAGCTTTGCGGATGATGCAGGTATCTCCGAAATGATGGTCTTCTCCCCGTCCACTATCTCATAGACCCTGGAGAACCTCAGCAGTGCATCCTTCACCGATATCCTGTCGGTGAGATCGGCAGCCATGATGAGGACGAATATGGAATAATACAGATAGAGGGAAAGGAACGATATGAAGAAGTATCCCCTTATGGAATCATCATCCCTCAGGTATGCCTTGTCATTTTCCAGTTCATTCTTCATGGCATCGAATGCCTGCTCTATCTCCTCCCTCTGCTTGTACATCAGGTATATGGATTCGGGATCGTCGCGGATGTTTGACAGTATGGATATCTTTCCAAACATCCTTGATGCATTTTCATATTCAGACTGCCTCCTCTTCCCCTCAGATATCATGGATATGAAGTTGCTGGATTCCTCTGCCATGAGTGACTGGTCCTGGAACATGTATATCCTGTATCCATCATGATTGGTAAAACCGCATAATATGCCCCGATCCCGGTACATGAAGCTTGAATTCAGCTTCATGCCATAATCAGCCAGATCAGAATTCCTTCTCAGCGGCATGACGAACCTTATCTCAGATGACATGATCTCGGCCAGATCATAGGAGGCAAATCCCCTGTCAAGCACCATGATGCCATTGAAGCTCATCTCCTCCAGCACCTTCCTGAGGGACTTGACATCCCTCACGGAACCGTCGAGGGATTTCAGGAACACGGGCCTGTAGTGTTCAATGTCGAATATAAGGGCAATGTTGATCTGCGGTATGTATTCATGATCGGCGTTGTGGCCCTTCTGCGCCATGTTGATATTCTCCGATCTTGAGAATATTGATGAGAGATCAAATGCCAGCTTTTCTGATCCTCTGATCAGGTCCCGGAAGAAATCATGCTGTCCAGACAGATTGGATCCGGTATCCTTCAGGAGATCTGTCAGTGAATTTGGAGAGAGATGCGTATGCAGGATCGTTGAAATGTGGAGTTTCTCCCACCTTTCCCTGATTGACTTCATGGGTACCGGACCCATGAGCCTGACAACGGACATTGCATACAGTGATTCCCATGAGTCGGGAAAGTGCCTTCTCAATGCCTTCAGAAGGTCAGAGGACAGTGAATATACAAGCTGTGAATTGCCGTATTCATACACAGATCTTGATGGGCGGTGTGCCTCCACCACACCTGATTCAGTGATCCTTCCAATGTATTCCGATACCTTCCTGGGGCCATGTGTTGCCTTGTCATATTTCGATGTGGAGTGGTACAGGTAATAGTTTCCGTTGAGCCTCTTCACCTCCAGCGGGATGTTTCGTCTTCTCCTCTCCTCCTCAAGTATCCTGTCCACCCACTCTTCCATACTTTCCATGGGGAGTATATACAGATAAACCTTTTCATCGGAAAATGAATGGAACAATTGTCTCATGGGATGATGGCAAACAACAATCCCTATAACTTTGCGGAGTTAAGGTTAAAAAATTACAGGAAATTGCACGTTAAATAATAGTGCTCATTGGCATGAAATATTACGATGTCGCAAAATTCTTATATCATTATCTTATATTTTTCGTATGGAAAACCAGATGGCACTATTGAAGTCTTCGAGAACTAGTAGATATTTAAGAATTGCACCTATACTTTTTTTCCTATACGTAATAAATTTTCTCGATCGAGTGAATCTTTCATATGGCATTGACGCTGGAATGTTTAAAGATATAGGTGCACCTGCGAGCAGTGCCTCTCTAATTGCAGGTATTGCATCTGCTCTCTTCTTTGTAGCATATGCAATACCACAGGTATTTACAACTTTGCAGATTAATAACGTTGGAATCCGAAAGATATTTGCTGGAGCTTTCACGGCTTGGGGTATAATCACAATAATAACAGGCTTTGTGCAAAATGTTCCAGAGATTTATGCACTTAGGTTCATACTGGGGCTTGCTGAGGCTCCTTTCTATTCTGGTGTTATGTTCTTTATGGGTATCTGGTTTGCAAAGAGTGAGAGGGGCCTTGCTAATGGATATTTCAATGCCGCTATTCCTGTTGCTGGCATCTTTGGGGGTCTTATTGCTGGTGGGATATTCACAGCATACGGGAATGACCCCGGATGGAGGTATCTATTCATTTTCGAGGGTATTCTCGCACTGGTATCTGTTGTAATTCTGTGGTTTACGATTAGTGATTTTCCTGAAGATGCTAAATGGCTTAAAGATGACCAGAAAAAAGCTCTTGAATTTGAATTGGCTAAGGAAGAATCAGATAAACCGATTAAGTCATCTTGGAAGAAAGCTCTAGTTGAAAGGGATGTTCTTCTCTTGGTGCTTGTTTACTTCCTTGGTGTAACTGGGCTTTATGGATACACGATCTGGTTACCATCAATAATAAGTTCTTTTGCGCACGTCAGCGCTGCCACATCCAGTTTTCTTTCAGATATACCTTATGTTGTCGCCGCTATTGCGTTGATATTTATACTAAGATATTCAGATAAAAAAGGTAATAGAAAACGTCTTACAGCTGCAGTATTCTTTGTTGCTGCCGGCGGGCTTGCACTAAGCGCATTTCTCATATCAAACGTAGTTGTTTCCTTTATCTTTTTCACAATTTCTGCGATTGGCATTTTCAGCTTCCTTCCAGTCTTCTGGAACATTCCACAGGAATCCTTGAAAAGGGAAAGTTCCGCCGCCTCCATAGGTCTTATTAACGGAATTGGAAATCTGGGAGGTGTGGTTGGGCCTATTCTCGTTGGCGGACTTGAAAGCTATACACATTCATTTGTCAGTGGTGTATATGCTATGGCATTTTTTGTGCTTGTAGCTGGTATAGCTGTACTGATAGTGAGAAATTCTCGCTAGGGAGCAATAAAAGTAGTATCCATTTTATTTTCTAATATATTTATTTTACTCGAAATAATAAAATAGCGCTTTCAAATCACAAAAATAGACATCCATATGCCTTGTATGGTCTGTGCTTCCAGTTCTGATTCCACGAAGTGACCAGGGATTTTTCGCTTGGATCCTGACTGCAATTCTGCGTGAATCACCAAGCTAGCATTTTTAAAAACAAAAATCTATATTAAGGGAGCAGTTGATAGATTCATAATGAGGTACATGTATCTCGGCAGAACAGATTTGAAAGTTTCTCAGGTCTGTCTTGGAGGAATGTCATTTGGGTCTGCAGGATGGATGGTAAATTCTGAGGACGCAAAGACCGTACTTAAGAAAGCCTCTGACTTGGGGATAAATTATATCGATACTGCAAATATTTACTCTACGGGTGAATCCGAGAAGATAATCGGTGAATTCATAAAAGATGAGCGTGAGGAATTTATCATTTCAACGAAAGTAGGTGGGAAAGTAAGTGAAAAACACTATGGGTTTGCAAGAAGAGAAATAGAATTTGAGCTGAATTTATCCTTGAAGAGATTAAGGACAGATTACATTGATATATATTTGTCACACACCTGGTTTGACGGGTTGGATACTGTGGATGTCCTGAAAACTTTCAGCAGATACGTGGAAATTAATAAGATTGGTTACTTCGGTCTGAGCAATATAAAAGGATATCAGCTCGCTGAAATAGACCATCTTGCGGAAGACAAGGATTTGGCAAGGCCGCAAATTGTGCAAAACCATTATAACGCAATCTATAGGGAAGATGAACGCGAAGTGATTCCTTACTGTATTAATAAAGGGATATCTTTCTCTGCTTTCAGTCCACTGGCAGCGGGTTTTCTCTCTGGAAAATATGAGCGCGGGATCGCGCCAAAATCGATTCGATCAAAGGAATACTCCGTAATGCTCGACAGATACTTTAAGGAAAACGATTTT
>JBBYJL010000006.1:0-37811 GCA_043196285.1 Thermoplasmataceae archaeon
CTTGAAAAGCAAGGTGACTGTATATTTAATGCACTATGGTGGAGGGTACGTTAGTGTATAACATGACAGAAACATAACCTCCAGTAAACCTTTCGGAACAAGGAAAATCTAATTCTGTTATGAAAACAGTTAATTAAACGCTTGCCATGGGAAAATATGGAAAAAGAGGTAAAAGGGTTTGTGAAATCTTACAGGGATGTCAAGGAAATGCCAATGGATGGCGGCGCAAAAATAAGATGGGCTATAACACACCGGGAAGGAGCGGAGAATTTTTCCATGAGGATAATAAGCATAGACCGAAACAAGGGAACGCCCGCGCACAGCCACGATTATGAGCATGAAATGTATATCATTTCGGGGAACGGAGAAGCCACTATTGGCAAAGAGACCCACAGTATCAGCACCGGGGATTTTGTATTCATACCGCCTAATATATTTCACACGATTCATGCCAGTGAGGACATGAAACTGATATGCGTTGTGCCTATTAAAGCGGCAAAGGAAATACTGGGCGAATAATCCTGCCCTAACTTATTTCCTTGCCGTATATGTTCAGTATCCCGCGGAATCCAGATTTCTTGTAGAAGTTTAAGCCTATAAGGTTCAGGGCAGGAAACTCTGCAGTTATCATCTTTATCCCTTCTCTGGTGGCTCTTTCGGAAAGGTCGGTAAGTATCTTTTTTCCAAGTCCGTTTCTCCTGAATTCTGGCATTATGTAGAAATCAGTTATTCTTATCTCGCGTTCCGGCTGGTAGAAAATCCTGTTGATTATGTCAGCTTTGATGAATCCACCAATTTTCCCGTTAACCTCAGCAACCGTTACTATGCTCTTCTCGCTTTCTATTGTCTTTTTTGTGTAATCGAAAGCTCTCTTGTCAAGGTCATCGACAACCTTGAACTGTGTTTCAAATTCCTCGTTGAGCTTCTTTAGTCTGGCCATCATTTTTGCGATGTCTTCCGCATCTCCCATCTCGGCTTCCCTGATTAAAATCTTCTTGTTCACCATTTCACTCATCCATCCTCTCTATTAGACCATTACCCAGAATTTCTCCATATATTTTCCTGTTAGATTCTATTATGTTTTTAGCATTGTTGTAAAACCACTCCTGTGAGTTATTCCTTCTTGCAAGCCCCAGCTGAGAGGTCTTGTAAGCCACGGCCGCAGCTACCCTTGGATACAGATCATACTGATCCATCCTGGGAATTATCATATCCTCGACAGGATTCTCGACAAACCTTGCAATTTCTTCAGAAGCAGTCACCATTACGTCAAAGTTAACCCCTTTGGCCCTGGCATCCAGAACACCCCTGAAAAGTGAAGGGAACACAAGACTGTTGTTGATCTGGTTTGGAAAATCGCTTCTGCCAGTTGCAACGATTTTTGCTCCAGCTTCTTTGGCGTCCTTCGGCCAAATCTCCGGCGAAGGATTCGCCAGGACAAATACTACCGGGTCCGAATTCATTGTTTTTATCCACTCACTTCTAATAAATCCAGGCTGTGACTTTGCCGCTGATATGATCACGTCTGCGCCTTTTATTGAATTCTCTATTCCACCCTTTATTCTATCGCGATTGGACTCCATTGCAAACTTGTATTTCCAGGGATTATTAAGCATAAGTTTATCCATGTCTTCTCTCTCGGGCTCCAGCACTCCCAGGTGATCCGCAATAATCAGGTTACCAGTATTGAAACCAGCAGCCTTAAGTAGATACGCCGTTGCGAGATTGGCCGCCCCGGATCCTATCAAAGCAATTCTTACATCCTCTTTTTTCTTTCCAACAATCTTTAACGCATTCAGGAGACCTGCAAGAGTGATCGAGGCGGTGCCCAGTTGATCATCGTGCCATACGGGTATATTCATAGATTTCTGAAGTTCGTCCAGTATGAAGAAACACTTTGGAGATTCTATATCCTCGAGATTGATGGCTCCAAAGGAAGGTTCCAGTGATCTGACCACCGAATTGAAATATTCCCTCGAGTCAGTCTTCACGGGCAATGGTATTGCATTTATTCCTCCAAGATAATTGAAAATAAGAGCCTTGCCCTCCATTACAGGCATGGCAGCTTCTGGACCAATGTTACCCAGTCCTAGCACCCTGGTCCCATCAGTAACTATTGCCACACTGTTCCATCTACCAGTAAGTTCAAACGATAGATCATGGTCTGCCTTTATCCTTTCTGAAACGGCAGCCACACCTGGTGTATACCAAATGGAGAAATCTCCAAGTTTATTTATGGGAACCTTTGGCATGGTGTTAATTTTTCCCCTGTATTTTTCTGAATATTTTATTGCCAATCTATTGAAATTGGCGGTTCTTTCCTCGTCGTTCATAATATCAGGTATTTAAAGTATGGCTGCGAGCTTAATTAAGGATATCTCTAACTACTTGTGTCTGAAATTTCAAAAGTCTGATTTTATATACAGCAAATAAAATATCTCCTCATGGAGCTGAATAACATAAAGCTGGACTGGAACGTCATTCTGGAACCATACATATCATCCATGGAGAAAGAGTACAGTACTTCAAACATAAGAGACAGAATGCAACCAATAATCGACAGATTGATGGAAAACAGGATAAAGTCAAGAGTAGTAATCTCTGGAGGTAAAGTGGCCTGCTATGGTTTTTTCATAGAGCCGGAAACGTTTTCCGACAGAATATACGGACATATCGGTTTTGTTTCTACCGAAACCTGGTCGGTTCAGAAACTGGGTACTGTGCTGTCGTGGATTGTAAGAGAATCGGAAAAGATGGGGAAAATGGTATTTATAGAAAGAATATTCAACCAGGGTGCTGGCGCGGACGAATTTCTGGAATCTGAAGGCTTTCGAAAGATTGAAAGAGTCAAGATGGAGATCGACCTAGTAAACCTAAATTTGAGAGAAGAGGAAGTTTCTGGGGATTTCACATTTTCTGGACTTGAGGATATAAATTTAACCGAGTTCTCTGACACTGAGTATCAGTCTTATCAGAATACACAGGATAGCGTGATGTTTGGAACAAATCGAAATGAAAGACTGAAGCTTACACGATCATTGTTCACAGAGGACCTGTATGGTAAAATAGATTATTCATCATCGTTTTTGTGCAGGAAAGGGAAAGATCTGGCAGGAGCTATTTTAGTTTCAGAATCGAAGAATGAAGGTGGCAAAAGCAGTGGTTTCATCCTTACTATCTTTACAAAGCCGCTTTACAGGAAAATTGGCATAGGCAGGGCCCTGCTGCTAAAATCGCTGAATTCCATGAGAAGAAGTGGAAAAAACTCCGCAATACTCTGGGTCACTGAATCCAACATGGCGAAGGGCTTGTATGAGAAGGTCGGGTTCAGGGAAGCGGGAGCAATGAGAGAGACTCTTTATTATAAATTATAAAGACAATATTAAAAATTAATTTAACGTATTAGCCTGCTCTTAAGCCACTTCGAGGCACTTAAGCTGCTGAGTTGGTCATATTTCGTCTTCAGCAGATCAATGTGTTCCAGCGATATATCATCTCTGACAGCCCAGTCCTTTCCTGATGATTGCAATATATCAAGCGGTCTTAGAAGACTCACAACATAATCTGATGACATTTGTCTGGGGAGTTTTCGATTATTTTTTGACCTTATGTTGTATATTATGGCTTTCAGGCTTCTCGAAATAATGAAAGGGATGTATTCTTCTGAATGTTCGAGAGCCTGAAAATTTCTTTTCAGGATTTCAAGGAGAGACTCCTGGTCAAAATCTGATTCTAATGGGCACTGTTGCGACGGTATTAAGTAGGGTACAGATACTATGTTTCCATTTTTTGAGCACCCAATCAGGAACAAATTCCTACATTCCTTGGAAATCTGCAATTTATTGCATATACTTACGAAATCAGGAATATAAGATGGTTCCACGAGTTCCATCATGTATTTGGGCATGAAATCATCTGGAATCTGTGCCTCGTTCTTGATGCTAAAGATGGCGTCATCAGTTCCGACAGGAGTTCTTGAGGCTTCAGATCTGCTCTTTACTATTATGTGAAGAAGCAACCTGAAAGAATCCTCCACGCTGATCTGACTATCTATCCTGATAGGCTCCATCGATGAGCCTCCCTCTATTCTTGAGATGGCATCCATGCTTGGGGAATCAAAATCAATTCTGGCACCTGTTGATCTGGCAATAATTCCTGTACCATTAAGTGCATCCATCAATTCGTCGACATCAGATGTTCCTCCATTCAAAGTCAGGTTCTCGAAGGACCATAATGAGCAAATCACCCCTTCTTCCTGATGTCTGTCTTTCACCTCAAAATCATTAAATTTCTTTGAACTGAGGATATAGTTTATGGAATTAACAATTTTTGACATGGTCATACTTTAGTGAGTATTATCTCGATATAATTCTTTTTAGAGAACCTCTAAAATTGGAGGAACATTGTGAAATACCATATTTATTATCACATCTCAATTTATACCCCAGAGCTTGAAAAAAATAAATTGTTACACGGCTGATACGTGTCGATAAGATTAAATACGGTATTTCATTGTTAAATCTTAAGTGGAAGGCAGTGATTCATGATGACGGGTGATCGCTTTAATTATTACCTCAAGTTGGTAATGAATGCCAGTATGGATGACTATTCCCAATTACTTGACCTTATCGGCAACGATCAATTGCTGACTGAATCTGAACAGTTTGAACTGGTTAATCTAGTCAAGAGAAGCATGTCCTCGCTGAATACGAGATATAATGTTCGTGTGATAAATACTTCAACAGGTCTTGAGGAGAACCCCCCAATAACGATTGCGGATGATTTTGGTGAAACTTCTGTTTTTGAGGGATACGAACAGAAGTATGGAATTACCTGGAGTGTTTATTCTCCAAAGATTAAGTATTCAGACAGCCCAGTAAAGAAATGGCTGTATAACCAGAAAATTATGACTATTTTAGGGGACCTACTCGGGGAGAGCATAGGTGGAAGAAGTCAGGATTATTTTCACACCCCTCCATGGATTATGGGAAAGGGTAATGCAGCAGGAATGAAATATCAGCCTTTACAAGACGTAATAAATAATGCAATATTGAACAGGTTCCTGCCAAACTGGGAATATCTTATCATTCGCGGAATTCCTAGCGAATTTGTAAACGCAATGAGAGAAGCTTCACCTGATTTTCCTCAGTAGATCATTTTTGACAACACATTTAAATTTACAATAAAATAGAGTAATCTACAATGGACCTAATTTCGTCACTTCTTCTCATACTCGCAGTTACAATTCTTTTCGGGTTCATATCGGATCGGTTCAACGTATCAGATGTTCCCGGGGCCCTAGTTGCTGGTTTGCTTCTGGGGCCGGTTGGTCTCGGGCTCATAACTTTCAACTCGTCACTGGCAGCGATATCTGATATTTCTGTATTCTTCATCATATTACTGATTGGGGTACAGATAACGAGCGATCTTTTTCTTGAAAACGCAAGAAAAGCCTCAGTTTTCACTGCAACCAGCTTCCTCATCCCAGTTGCACTAATGACCTTTGTCTCGATCTACTTCTTCCACCTTAATCAGGTACAGTCTCTTATGGTCTCAATTTCTATTGGAGTACCTTCTATATCCATTGTTTCGGTTATAGTTCTTAAAAACAAGCTTCATCTGACTGCAGACGGCAAAACGCTCCTTTTTAGTGTCGTCATTTCGGATCTTATATCAATACTTACTGTAGGATTCCTAGGGAGATCCGGTATAAGCGGAGTGTACTATGTTATCTATATTCTGCTCTTTTTTGTCCTCATTTTCTCCATTGATCATCTGCTTAAAAGATACTCAAGGTACATCAGCAGGATAGTTAGATACGTAACATCGCAGGAAAAAGGGGAAGACGCTGCTATATTCTTAGTTATAATCCTCGGCCTCCTCGTTTCTGAAATATTCCAGGTTATAGGAGTTTCTTTTATTCTTGGTGCATTTTTTGCCGGAATGCTTATTAGCAAAGACCTTGTTGGGGAAGAATTTTATGGAATATTGATCAGGACTATAAGACGCTTCAATAACAGCTTTTTTGTTCCACTGTTTTTTGCCATAGCTGCCATCGAAGCTACCAGGCCTGCATCTGGGCTTGTGGGTTTGGTGTTGACCCTGGTTGTGATAAGTGCACTAGTAGGAGGAGGGCTTGACCTTTTCGCTTCCAAAAAGTTCAACACACGAATCAAGCACAAAACATCTGTCGGGGTGCTTGGCTTGAGAGGATCGGTCGGTGTAATTGTAGCGACTGTAGCGCTGGATAAAAACATACTGACGGAACAACTCTATTCGATCGTATTGATAGGAATTGTGATACTCTCTGTTGTGATGTCCGTTCTGGTTCAGGAAAAGATAGAACCAGCGGCACTTCAACAGGAATAAATGTCTCTTCGTCAACCGATGTCTATAATTGCTTTATATATTAGGACAACAATATTTCTCAACAAAGAATATAAATACAGTTTTGAATTGACGCTTCTACAAAAGTGAAGGAGATTCATATGGATAAAGAATCATACGTAAAGTTTGAGACTCCCGAGCCACTGGAAAAAAACGTTCTAGACCTCGTGGAGAATTCATTCAGAAGCGGAAAAATCAAGAAGGGTACAAACGAAGTCATAAAGTCAGTTGAACGGGGAGAAAGTAAGCTTGTGGTAATTTCTGAGGACGTAACTCCTCCTGAAGTTGTCTATTACCTTCCAATGCTTTGTGACGAGAGAAAAGTTCCATTCGTATATGTGAAAAAGAAGACCGATCTTGGTGCTAGAGTAGGGATATCAACTGCGGCATCCATTTCTGTTGTAGATTTTGGCAAGAATGCAGATCTCTATAACAAGATAGTCTCAGAAATATCATCTATAAAAAAATAGGTGAATAGATGGCAGATGATGCAACACCGGCAGAGGTACTGGAATTGATGGGGAGAACTGGAATGGCAGGCGAAGCCACGACAGTCAAGGTCAGGGTACTTTCTGGCAGGGATCAGGGTCGAATTATAACTCGCAACGTCATGGGTCCAGTGAGGATTGGAGATGTTGTTATGTTAAGAGAAACAGCCAGAGAAGCTAAAAAACTCTCAATCAGGTGATGACGTTGGCCAGAAATTGCAGCTTTTGTGGAGTGGACATAGAACCAGGTACAGGTGTGCTTTATATAAGAAAGGATGGAGCTCTCCTTAATTTCTGCAGCAAGAAGTGCAGGGTCAACATGTTGAAACTCAGAAGGGTATCGCGAAAGACCAGATGGACAAGAGAATTTCACAACGTCAAGAACATGAAGAAGAGAACGTCGAGTTAAGGTGTATTCATGGTGGAAAGAACCCTCGTACTTATAAAACCTGACGGTGTGAAACGAAGACTTGTAGGGAAGATAATCAGCAGATTAGAGGAGAAGGGTCTCAAGATACTTTCTATGAGATTTATGATTCTAACAAAGGATCAGGCGGAAAAACATTATTCAGTACACAGAAACAAGCCTTTCTTCAAAGGGCTTGTGGACTATATAATATCGGGTCCAATAGTTGCGATGATTGTTGAGGGCAACAGTGCGATAAGTGTCGTCAGGCTTATGGCGGGTTCAACAGATGGGAGCAAAGCTGCTCCAGGGACCATCAGGGGTGATTTTTCATCCAGTGTCCAGAACAACATAGTCCATGCATCTGATTCGGCTGACTCATACAACTATGAATCCCAAATATTCTTTAATCAATCTGAGATTATTGAATCTGAGTATGGAGATGAAAATCTCCTATGAAGATGATCTTATGGAACAAAAGAATAAAGGATTCAGACAACCTATTGTATGTGTTCTAGGTCACGTTGATCATGGAAAAACAACTCTCCTTGATGCCATAAGAGGTACTTCCATCGCCAAGGGAGAAGCTGGAGGAATAACACAAAGAATTGGTGCCACAGATATAGATGCAGCGAGGATAGAGAGAATCGCTAAGGATTTGCTGAAAGGGTCCAAACTCAAGATACCCGGACTGCTTTTCATAGATACCCCAGGTCACGTGGCTTTTGCGAATATGAGGTCTCGCGGTGGTGCCCTTGCTGATATTGCAATTCTTGTCGTTGACATCAACGATGGAATTATGCCCCAGACTGCAGAATCAATCAATATTTTAAAGAAATTCAAGACCCCATTCATTGTAGCTGCAAACAAGATCGATCTGATTGACCTTTACAGGTCGTCAAAGAGCAAGCTCGTATTGGAGGCTCTCAAGGAACAGAGAGAAGAGTATCTGGATGCTTTGGACAAGAAGCTTTACAATCTTGTAAGTTCGCTCTTTTCATATGGCTTCTCTTCTGACAGATATGACCGGATTTCTGATTTCTCAAAGACGCTTGCAATAGTTCCTCTTAGCGCAAAGTCCGGACTGGGGATACCTGATTTATTAATGGTAATATCAGGACTTGCACAAAAATTTCTAGAGAATGATATATCAGTGAAAGGTAACGAGTCTGGACTCGGTACAATAATAGAAGTAAAGATTGAAAGTTCACTTGGCACGACCCTGGATACAATACTCTATCAGGGGAAAATAAAGAGGGGCGACACAATTGCTCTGGACACAAAAAATGGTCCAAAAACAACAAAGGTTAAGGCACTTTTCGTGAACAGTGGAAGGACCATGAAGGATCTCAAGGAAAGAGAGAGGATAAACGCTGCCGCAGGGATAAGAATACTGATTTCGGATAAATATGAGGTGATTCCGGGGTCTCCTTTAATGGTGATCAAGGACGATCCATCAGAGGCTTTCAAATATATTATTGATCAGTCAAAACCTAATGTAAAGCTCTCAGAGGACGGTGTAACTGTACGGGCAGACGCCCTCGGATCGCTGGAGGCCATAAGCTATGAACTGGCTCAAAATGGAATCCATATAAGGAATGCCAGCATTGGAGACATAACCAGAAGGGATATAACCGATATCAGTACCATTAACAATCCTCTTGACAGAGTTATAGTGGGATTCAATGTATCCATATTGCCAGAAGCCAGAAATTCATCTATGTCAACTGATATTGCAATCATAAATGGCAACGTGATATACTCCCTGGTAGACGAATGTAAGAAGTGGATACAGTCCAAGGCACACGAACTTGAAGAGATAAGAAAGGATTCAATGCCAATTCCTTCAAAGATCACAATTATGCCAGAGTATATATTCCGAAGTACAAAGCCTGTCATTGTGGGAGTAAGGGTTCATTCCGGAAGGATCAAGGTGGGCGACAGCCTAATAAAGAGTGATGGCAGGTATGGTGGAGTCATAAAGAGCATACGTGAAGGTGAGATCAGTAAAAAATTTGCTGAAGCAGGTACAGAGGTCGCAGTGGCTATAGATGGCGTAACCCTCAATCGTCAGATCCTCCCTGGCGAAACACTTTTTGTTGACATTAACGAGAACGTCGTGAGGAACCTCAGACAGAACAGTCTCGATCCGGAGACCATGAAGACACTGGATGAGATTATCCGCATAAAGAGAAAGGATAACATTTTTTGGGGCACAAAGGCCTGATCAGTTCACAATCTGGTAATAATCAACTGTATTATCGCCAGGATCAAAAATAGAATTATCGCTGCAATTTCATTTCCACCTTCAACGACCGGAACAATTAATGCACTCAATGACAATAGAACTGCAGTCTTATAGACCGTTGAGGAATTCAGTATTGATGAGGCGATTTTATCCTTACCCTGATCAAAAGAGAGTTTCATAAGGTATATTTCTGGGAGCGATCCGGCAATACCGGCAATTATTATCGAAGACAGCATATCGCTGATCGAAAAAATATTCGCTATATCCTGAACTATCTCCACTATAACAAACGATGAAATCCCTATGGAAAGGAGCGATAAAATAAAAAGTGGTAGGGAGAAAGTTCCATTGAGTTCTCTCTCCTCACCATTTTCAGTCCGGCTGGAATCGGTGAAGAAAAATGCCACAAATATTAATATCAGGATAACAGAACCTATCCAGAACAGGGAATGAAAAATGTATGCAGAAGCAAGAAGAACCAGACCTATCAATATTACATATGCAGTGGCAGCAGTGAAGCGCTTTGATTGTCTGCGTTTATGGTATATTAGAATTAACACTACGAAAGCTACTATTATCACGGAATTCGATCCAAGAATTGCGCCAAGAGAAATTGAGCCATGTTTCTCTAACGTAGCTACCGTAACAAGAGCTATTTCGTCTATAATTGATCCAACTGACAGTATCACAGAGTTCACATTGTCTCTATGTGATGAGAAACGTGAGGACAGGGTATGGGTTTCATCAAAAAAGAGTTCACCGCCAAGATAAAGGGAAAAAATCGATATAAAAATAAACAAAATCTGTATCCAAAGGATTGTTACGAGAAGTGTATTAAACAAAGTGTATATTGATAGAAATAAAATAAAAATAATCAGTAATAAAATCTTATAGTTTTTCTGCAAAAAATCACTCAATGAGGACGTGCTGCGGTTTGGAAACCCTTACATCCTCATCTACTAGTTTTCCCCTTGTCAGTTTTTTATACTCAACAGAGGTGGGTGAAAGTCTACTGACTATATAGTTAAAGGCTGAGTCAGCGTTTTCAGGTTCTCCGCATGTATATATATCGAGGGTCACCAGATTGTGTTCCGGCCAAGTATGGAAAGCAAGATGAGATTCAGCTAACAGAACTATCCCACTCACTCCATGTGGCTGGAACTGGTAATAATCAGATGATATTTTCGTCAATCTACTGTACTTTACGGCCTTTTCCACTATCTCATATAGCCCGCTAGACTCAGAGATCAGATCCTGGTCTACACCGTAGAGATCTGCTATAATTTGGACCCCCACGGCCATCTTTATCTTCCTCCACTTTGACCACCCAATTGTACCATTCTGCAATAATTATTATCTTGTATTTAAATATTTTATTTAGAGCTACTATATGCATAAAATATACTGTTATCAATAAATCAAGGCAAGCCTAAGCCTCTCTTGAATAAGTTATTTAATATATATTTATTTATATAGCTCACAAGCGTAGAATTAAATGTAGGTCATATTTACCTTGATTTCTGGATTTTTTTTGGATAGTTGATCAAGCTTGGCGAATTCGTATCTCATTCTTCTGGAAGAAACAAGGACTATGGAAGGTACACCTCTCGCGCTCGCCTCGAAAGCTGATTCCATGGCAGCATATGCGGACGTAATATTCAGATTTGCCAAAACAGACACGGAATAGGCCAGTTCTCCTATGGTGAAGATAAGGCCATCTTTCAAATTCTTCAATCGTGCTTTTAATTTTAAATTCCATTCATTAGATTCATTCAATTCTTCCACGTCTGGCAGAATAATAACCTCAACAGGCTGTGTATCAACTTTGATTATACCGGAAACATTGGTTATACCCGCAATCATCCCGCTTTGCGCATTACTTGTGTAAATGCCACGTGCCTCCTCCCTTGCATGTATAGAAGAATGAAGGAAACCATTCTTCATGTAAAGATAAGATATGTCTCCTTTTTCAGCATCTTCATCAGCAATAACTTCCCAGACCTTTGAATTTTCAAGATTTAAAAGCGTTCTGGAAATTCTTTCGCTAATTCTTGACAACCCTTCATACAGAGTTTCGAATCCGGCTTTAGTAAGCTTGTTCTGCTCGTCAATGATATCTTCAGATCTGAGGACCTTAAGATGATATATAACCCCTTGAAGAGTGATACCCAGAGACTTGGCGATTGCGGAAGGTTTGCAAATACCATCATATATGAGCGAGAGAATTCTTACCTCGGTGTCAGAAAGATTTTCATACATTATTGATCTATAATGATTATTTATTATACATATCCTTCTCCATTGTCTTTAATCGAATAAAACAGTACGATAGTAACTTTTATTTAATTGCAATAGGGAATGATGCGCGAAGGCACTTTTGTCATTACGGGTACAGTGGATTACCAAGTAATGCTAGAAATTCAGAGAAAACTTGTAAAGCTCAGAAATTCTGGCAGGATAGGAGACACAGTGATATTCACATCACATGAAGACGTCTTCACAGTAGGTTCCCATGACACACTTGAACAGGTCCCCCCTCCTGGATATCAGAATTTTAGAATCGAGCGTGGTGGAGGTTGGACATATCATGGCCCCGGGCAGCTTGTTATATATTTCATAATCAACCTCAAGGATCTTGGCTTAACGGTTCTTGACCTGATCAGGATTGCAGGAAAATCAGTAACTGATTACTTACAGTCCCTGGGAATCACGGGTGAACTGAAGCTTGGAAAAGAAACGGGAATATGGGTAAAGGAAAAGAAAATCTGTTCCATTGGCTTTGGGATTATAGAATTCACAACAATCCATGGAATTGCATTAAATGTTGATACTGATCTTTCAAAATTTTCGCTAATCAAACCATGTGGCTTCGATCCTTCAGTTATGACCAGCATAGCCAGCATAACAGGTCTGCGCAGCATGGATTCCGTGATACGCGGCATAGAAAAATCAATTGTAAAAAATATGAATTTAGAGAAAGTTATAAAAATAAATGGTTTAGATGGCCTGATCGACTTTATCAGTTCAGTGGACAACAGTTTGTGACTGTTCCCTCAGGAACTGCTGCAGATAATAGAATGATCCCGTGCCTTTCCCGGAGGAACCACTCAACTTCCAGCCAACGAAAGGCTGTGAACCAACCATTGCACCGGTCGATCCCCCACTACTCCTGTTTGCATAAATGACACCAACATCAACATTTTCCATATAATATTCTATCTCCGATGGGTCCTCTGAGAATATACCGCCAGTAAGACCGTATCTGGAGTCATTTATCTTGGTCACAGCCTCTTCGAGAGTCCTGAATTTGAGCACTGATAGTATTGGGACAAACAGCTCGTTTTGAACGGCGAAAGAATCATTCTTCAGATCTGTTACAATTGTGGGTTCCACGTAATATCCTTTACGATCTACTGTCTTTCCTCCGCATACAACCTTTCCCTCATGAGGGAGTTTTGAGGCAAATTCCTTGAATTTTTCATATGCTGATCTATTTACAACCGGTGTTACAAAAGCGTCTTTTTCCCTCGGATCTTTCGGGATCATTGATTTTGTGCGATCCACAAGCATCTTAAGGAATTTGTCATAAATGCCATCCTGTACAAACAGGAGAGAGCATGCACTGCACTTTTGTCCTGAGTAACCGAAAGCTGCTCTGACAACACCCTCTACAGCTTTCTCCATATTCGCCTTATTTGTAACGATTATGGCATCTTTTCCCCCCATCTCCGTTACCACAACCTTCGGTTCGTCTTTGGTTGCATTATGGAATATTTCCAGTCCAGTTTCTCTGGAACCTGTGAATACTATCCCTGCAATGTTTGGGTCAGATGACAGAATCCTTCCAACGACAGAGCCAGAACCCGCTAAATAAGCGACAACGTCCTTAGGTACGCCACTATCTCTGAGTAATTTGATGAACAGATAGGATGAGAGAGGTATATCACTGGAAGGTTTGAGAATAACTGCGTTACCAACAACCAGTGGCCCGACAGTCATTCCTACAGTTATGGAGAAAAAGTTGAACGGTGCAATTACAGCGAACACACCATAAGGTTTCATAACGCTCATGCTTTCCTCATTCTTGTAAGCTTTTCCGGTAAACCTTACGAATCCCTGATTCTCAATGAGGTTAAGCGAATAATAACGCATGAAATCAATTGCCTCATCCACATCACCCATTGCCTCAAACCGGTTCTTTCCATTTTCATAAGCAAGCAGTGCTGCGAATAGATACTTCTCCTTGCTCATTTCGTCTGCACATCTGAGTATTGTCCTTGATCTCTCCACGTATCCCAGATTATACCATCTTCTATATGCTGATTTAAGTGTTTTAATGGTATCCTTAACAGAGGATTCAGAAGCTGCCTGAAAGGTTGCAAGCTCGCTTTCGTCTATCGGGGATGTATCTTTTATCTTATCCTTTTCCAGAATTTCTGTAAGAGACAGGTTTGGGTATTCCTTGTGAAAATACTTTTCAACGTCCTTTAGGGCTTTTTCATAGTTTCTATGAAATTCCTCTTCCTTCCCTGAACTTTTGAGCTTCAGGAATGTATTCTCATTGTCGAATGGCATAGATGTAAATCGCTAGTTAGTAGATAACAAATTCGATCATCTAACACTGTCAACTTTTAGTTGATAAGAGATGTGCCATAATTGTCGGATTAATCAGGAGAGTTCATACAAGTTCTAAATACACATAAATCAGGATCATATAGCCGATTGAGTCAATAAGAAATCAACTAATGTTTGACAATGTCGAAAGCTAGAAAAATTATTATGTTGCGACAAATAGTATGCAGATTTTCATGATAGAGGAAGAAATAATTTTGACCAAATTTTTTGAAGCTAAGAACAGAAGGGAATGGACAGAGTACATGAAATACCTATCTGAGGAGGGAGAATGGACTTTTTTTACATCTAAAGGAAGAAGAATAGTGAAAGGAAAGAAAAATTATATAGAAACAATGAAAAAATATACGAATACAACAAATCCAGATTCACTGTAATCTCTATAACTTCAAATGATAAGGAGATGGTTATGGCCGAGCTTGAAATGGAGGGCAGAAGAGCTTTGGATGTATTTGAGTTTCGTAACGGGCTCATCTACAGTGAAAGAGAGTATTATGATGATAACTATTAGATGGAACAGTTTGGACAGAGATCCACTGTAACTATCCCAACTAGTATAGACCAGAAGATTAAGGATACCATCAAAAATATCTGCGAAAGGATCAGTGACATTAAAAACTGGGCGATAGACAGCAGCACCTCGCTGGTTCTGCAAGTAATAGACCTGATGCCCGACGATATCGACATACTTACAGATTAATATAGTGCTTATGGAATCCAGGAAGCATTCTCCTAGTATATAGTGAATCCTGTTAGTCTTTCCAGCAATGGAAGATATGAATCGTATTATGGTATTCTGTCTGTAGGAGGAGTCAGGGTTGAAATAATGGGAAACCTAAGGGTTTTCAGGAATGGGCAATGGTTATCACTACAAAATCCTGAAACAGTAAAGATCAGAAGAGTACATTTCCTTGGAATTGAAATATCTGTTGTATCAGTTGAATCTCAACTGAAAAGCGATTATCTCTCGAAAAGAATTACGAGAGCCAAACGATGAACTATTGTGGCAAATATGTCGGTATTAACGCTTGATTTATTTAGGTGTACAAGGATGCTTATGGTGACAATCTGCCGTTACGATTTCATCTGTATAAGGTACCGTTCTGAGCTGCCCCGAGATCAGATCCTTCTTTCACCCATTCACTAGATCTACGACAATCTCCCCTGGTATATTATTCCTCTTCACCGATCTTATATAACTGGAAAGTCGTGATGCAATGTCACATGCCCCGAAAACAGCTTTTACATAATCTGGTAAGGCAATATAAGCCAAATTCTTTTTGAGGATTTAATTCAACTGAATCTGTCCGATATAGAACTCTTTGTTGGACATTATAAAGGGATTGTCAGGGCATCAAACAATGCCAGAAGCTAAGGCTGTCGAACCCATAAAAAGGTCCGAAAGGGAATGGAAACTTTCTGGTAATTCAGCCTGCTAAATGCTGACCTTGGGTTTTCCTTCAATTCTTTCTCCTGACAACTCCCTCATAAAAATAAACAAAATTCCAAGTATGACAGTTACAGTTCCTATTATCAGGAAAAGTGAATCAATGGACGTGAGTTCTATTATTGCCCCCGCTATGGGTCCAGAGAGAAATGTGGCAGAGAGCCCGAATGTATTCAGTGCCCCCTGTATTCTTGCCATCTTTTCCATGGGCACTTTCTTTATAAATACTGTATCCATAACAGGATTCACGACTCCAATTGCAAAGCCCATTATGAACACAAGTCCAATGAAAATAAAAACATCACGGGTTGCTATAAGTAAGATGAATACAATCCCAACAATTTCAAAAATGGGTGGTACGATAATCCTGAGAGTCCCTCTCACAAGGCCTCCAGGAATTGCCCCTAAACCTATGCCGGTGGATACGGCTATAAAAACTATGCTCAGGTAGAATGCAGGAAGGACCAAAACTTTCTCTATCATGAATGTAAAACCGATTCCTACCATTGCTACTACAAAGTTTGCAAATATCATTAGTATAATGAGCTGGGTTAGGCTTCGATTTCTTCCTATGAAACGGATGCCTTCCAGGATGTCAGCACCAATATTTGATCCACTTATTGTTTTGCCTGCATCAACTTTCTCCTTTATGAAAACAAGGGGGATAACTGATGTCATAAATATTGCAGCAAGCAGAAACACTGCATCAGAATAATCAAAGTACAGTGCAATGCCGGATAAAGCATAGCCTATTCCTCCAGCAACGGAATATAATCCTGTGGAAAGTGATGATCCTTTCTGGTACTGATCTTCCTCAAGAAATTTCTTTGTCCAGACAGATCTTATTGAATTAATAATGTCAGACATCATTCCTGTCACGACAACACATGAATAAATCAGGACAATTATGAGGAAAAATCCATGAACAAGTACAGCTACCAGAATCAAAAAAATTGCACTGGCCCTTGTCAGGGTTGAAATTATAGCAAGATTCTTCCTCTTTCCTGAACGGTCTATCAAAGCTCCAAAGTAGAAACTGAATATCAGTGGAAGGGTGAAAAGACCATCAGCGAGTCCGGCTATAAGTGGAGAATTTGTGAGATCAAGAGTTATCCAGAGTATGGATATGGAAAATGCTGTTATCCCCATACGGGAGGAAAATCCGGATGCAACCATGAGCTTAAAACCACGGGAGAGCTTTTTTCTGGGAACTTTTACATCATTTGAAGAATTATACATATAACTAAATTTTTGTACTAATATATAATAATTTCGTATTAATTTTAAGAACATAGACATTATCATTTTATAGTTGATAAGAGACGTGCTATAGCGGTTGAACAATCAGTAGAGTTTATGCAAGTTCTAAATTCGCATCAATCAGAATCATGATAACCGGTTGAATCAGTAATAAGTCAACTAATTTTTGACAATGTCGATCATCTCCAAACAATGTGTTCTATTACTTTCCCGTTACCAGCACATTCCACGATCTTCTCTATCTGTTATATTATTCGACAAATCCATTTTTAGACACATGAGGAAAGGGAAAGTGCAATTTGATCCTTTATAAGTAAAGTTGGTAGACAATGCACTAATTCTGATTTAAGAATATTTAGGCTCTACCAAGAGAAAACCCTCGGTCTACAATAATTGACTGGCCGTTTATTCCATGGGCCATTTCGCTGCAGAGGAATACCGACACCATTGCAATTTCTCCTGATTCAAGGGGTTTATCTTCAGAGAGACCGGGAAACTTAAACGGAAAGTTCTTGAAGTAGTTATCCTCTTTGGACATGAGCCCGGGCAATATAGCGTTGACTCTCACATTATACCTTCTGAGCTTCCTTGCAGAGCTTCTCGTCAACTCCTCGATTGCAGCCTTGCTCATGTTGTAGCCAATATGTCCTGAATTGAAAACATGGGGCGAAGCACCCACATTTACTATAGATCCCCCCTCCTTCCTCATTGCCTGACTAAAAACGTTTAATGCATTATACTGGCTAATCAGGTTTGTCTTCATGATTGATATTATTTCAGATTCATCAGGAAAATCTTCTGTGTCGAGGTGCCAAGTTCCAACCGAGTTGTGAAGAAAATCTATTCTTCCATAATCCTTCAGTATTCTTTCCCTGAGATCTTTCAGATTCTGAAGATCGAAAACATCTGATTTGTAAATATGGATGGTTGAAGACTCTGCCAGGCCGTAGCTGTTTCCAGATCGTGAGACTATCGCAACCTTTGCACCAAAATTTATGAACATCCTAACGGTGGCAATTCCCTGTCCTGGACCAACTCCCAGAATCACAGCAGTCTTGCCCGCAATAGAATCTCTTATTAAATCTACCATGTCCGCCCATTCACTGCTCGTATTAATCATTTGTCAAAGTTATCGTTTCGATCAACGATGTTAGGATCCCCCTGGAAATTATCATCCCTGTTAATTTACAGAATGTTAAACCTCCATGGTATGGTATAACCCTCCGCCTTCTATTTTGTTCCCTTTCGGTTCAGGGACTGCCTTTGTTATTATTTTTGAGGATCTGGTTTATCGATCTGATAACGCCACCCCCGACAGTAACCCCTTCATTGGAGATGCTGTTTCCCATGGTTACGATGTTCCTCACTGTCCTTTGAAACTCAATAAGAGATAACGTTTTAGAGTTTCAACTCGACAACACATCTCTTGTCTCCGCTTGAGAATTTCTCGACGATGTTGAAATCCGTGTTAACGGATTTTGAAATCATCTGTTTTCCTAAACTACCGCAGATAATACGTGTATTATTTTTAGCAAGCTCAAAAAATATACAGTTGCTCCTGATTATCTTTACTGTATCTCCATCTATCTCCATTCTCGCATAGTATCCAAGCTGATTCAGTGCAAACACATAATCCTTCAATCTTGAGATTTTGTCTTCCCGGCTCTGGCTATCGCTAAGTGAGGCATTCACGCCAGTACTTTCCACAAGACGATTCGCTACCCTGCCAAGAATTTCGTTGAGTTTTGATTGTCCGAACTCTTTCTCCACCTCATCAAGAAGCATTGATGACAGGAGGCTGTACTTCTTTGGAAATAGTTCCATCCCCCTCTCTGTAAGCTCATAATATTTTCCTGGTCTACCCATCTTGCCATTCCTGAAAAACGATCTTACCAATCCCTTCTGTTCCATTACTTCCATATGTTCCTTCACTGCATTCTTGTTTATGCCAAGAAAGCTGGAAAGTTCATTCATGCTCATCTCAGATTCTGACAACCTGTTTATTATAGCTGATTTAACTGCGCCCATCATCGAGTCGAGTGTCTCATCAGATCTCTCCGGGTTCACCTTTATCGTCATTGATATCCTATGGATCATGTGTATTGAATATTTATATTTTAGTCAATTTAAACACATAAAAGTGTTTAAATACAAATAATGGATAATCATGGAGGAATTGGTATAATGACTGAACTTAAAATAACTAATCTTGCAGCATCTGTTGATGGGAAACAGATACTGAATGGCGTTGACCTTGATATAAAGGGTGGAGAGATCCATGCCTTGATGGGCCCCAACGGTGCCGGAAAAAGCACACTTGGTTATGTCCTGATGGGGCATCCGAACTATGTGGTCGAAAGTGGTTCCATTCTTCTGAACGGAGTAGAGCTAGTAGGAAAGACCCCTGAAGAGAGGGCCAAGGCTGGTCTTTTCCTTGCGTTCCAGAGTCCAATTTCTATCCAGGGAGTAAAGCTTTCTACTTTTCTCAGGACTGCGTACAACCAGGTTCATCCTAATGATAAGATGAGCATTCAGGAATTCTACAACAAGATGAAAGAACACCTAAGAAAAGTCGGTCTTGATGAATCTTTCATGAGCAGATCAGTCAATGATGGATTCTCAGGCGGCGAGAGGAAGAGGTTCGAGATACTCCAGATGGTGATGCTGAAACCTAGTGTAATCGTATTGGACGAGATCGATTCTGGCCTTGACGTAGACGCCCTAAAGCTGGTTGCAGAGGAGATAAAATCTTATTTCACCAAGGATGTTGCGTTTCTGATAATCACACATTACCAGAGAATACTCAAAGACATTGCTCCGGAATTTGTTCACATACTTGTGAATGGCAGAATACTCAAAAACGGTGGGAACGATCTCTCGCTCAGGATTGAGGAAGAGGGATATGACTGGATAAAGGAGGAGGCTTAAAAAATGGAAGAGATTGACGTAAGAAGGGAAGAGGAACTTGACAAGCTACTTTCGGATTTGAAGACCATGAAGCATTCAAATTATGAGTTTCATGACAACATGAAGCCGGTATATTCGACTGGGAAGGGGTTAGACAGGAAAGTTGTAGAAGAGATTTCTGAGATCAAGAAAGAGCCAGACTGGATGAGAAGATTGAGACTTAAGGCGCTTGAGATCTTCCAGTCTAAACCTGTTCCAACGTGGGGACCGGATCTCTCGGGTATAGATTGGGAAAATACTTCATATTACAACAGACCAGATGACAGAAGAGTCAATGACTGGAACGAAGTTCCTGATCAGATCAAGGATACATTTGAAAAACTTGGAATTCCTGAAATTGAACAGAAATACCTTGCTGGTTCTGTTGCGCAGTATGACAGCGAAGGCGTCTATCATAACCTCAAGAAGGTGTGGGAAGACAAGGGCGTTGTTTTTATGGATCTGGATTCTGCAGTGCAGAATTATCCTGATTTAGTAAAGGAATATTACTGCAAGGCAGTGCCTGTAACCGATAATAAATTTGCTGCCCTTAACGGCGCTGTTTGGAGCGGGGGTTCTTTCCTTTACGTTCCAAAGGGTGTACAGATCGACATGCCACTTCAGACGTATTTCAGAATGAATGGTGAGGCCACAGGACAGTTTGAGCATACCATAGTTATTGCAGATGAGGGATCAAAGGTGCATTACGTTGAAGGTTGCACAGCGCCTATATATGATAGGAATTCGCTTCATAGTGCGATAGTCGAGATATATGCCAAGAAGAATTCTAAAGCCAGGTATACAAGTGTCCAGAACTGGTCGAAAAGCGTCTACAATATGCCGACTAAAAGAGCATGGGTTGATGCTAACGCCCAGATGGAATGGGTTGGAGGATCACTTGGATCAAAGATAACCATGCTTTATCCATCTTCTTACCTCAGAGGCCCATATGCGTCGTCCTCAAACCTCAACATATCCCTTGCAGGTGCAGGCACGGTTAAGGATACGGGAGCAAAGGCGATTCACATGGCGCCACATACTACCTCCAGAATAGTGGCGAAAAGCATAAGCATAGAGGATGGAAAAGCCATATATCGTGGATTGCTTAGAATAAACAGGGGAGCTGAGTACTCAAAGAGCAGGGTGCAGTGCGATGCCCTTTTGATAAATGATCAGTCAACCTCATACACATATCCCCATGACGAGATTTATGAACCTTCTGCTACTTTCGGGCATGAGGCATCTGTTGGCAGGATTGGAACTGAGGAGCTCACCTACCTGAGATCCCGTGGATTGTCTGAGGACGAGGCAAGTTCCATGATAGTCCTTGGTTTCCTTGACGACGTGATGAGGGAGATACCTATGGAATTCGCAGTTGAAATGAACAGGCTTATAAAACTAGAGATGAGCAAGCTCGGCGCGGTAGGATGATCCGATGGATCTGACTTCTGAAGATATAAAACTCAGACTGAATGATTCGGCTTACGATTACAGGGTTAAAAGCCTGAAAGCTTATCTCAGTTCACCCATAAGAGATTACAAGGAAAGCCCCACTACAAAGGATTACGTTGAAATAAAGCAGGAAGAGATTGACCGCCTCGTTAACCCCACAGTTTCTTCGGATCCTGATATTCCCGACCAGAACCTGGGAGAATCTGATCTGGTCCTTGCAAACGGTCGTATCATGTTCAGCAGGGAGAATATGGACGATGGAGGTGTCACTGTTGATACTATCATGAATGTGATACAGAACTACAGTGTATTTTCGCAGAAGTTCATCACAGACAGAATGGGAAAGGATAGGATTGAGCACCTGATCAATGCAACCTTTAGTGACGGCATTTTCCTGTATATTCCTCCAGGCATGAAGAAGGATTTCACTATTGCCTCATATGATAGTTCCGGAGATTCCCTGACCACTAAGATTGTCATCGCATGCGGGGAAGAGTCTAATGTGACTCTTAGGCTCGCTTCGTACAGCACAGGATCGGGAAATGGAGTCCACGGAAAGAATATATACCTGTACCTAGAAAAGCGATCAAAACTTAAATTCGAATACATGCAGGAGAAAGAAAAATCTGTCACAGATATCACATTTGTCAGGTCATTTCTTGAAGACTTTGCTGAGTTCAAGATTTTCCATATCAACCGTGGATCTGCCAAAACACTCTTTTCGAACGAATCTGAAATGTATGGTGAAGGTTCAGATTTCAGAACCTATGGTGTCAGTTTCAGTGATGGAGATCAGAGGATGGACATAAGGGACAGCAGTTTTCAGGTGGGCATCGGTTGCAATGCTGACATTCAGGTAAGAGGCGCTGTTGCGGGTAAAAGCTCCACGCTCCACAGGGGCAACATAGACATAGAGGAAGAAAGCATAAATTCTACAGGATTCTATGACAGCAAGATTCTACTGCTCTCCAGAGATGGCTTTGCCAACTCTAAGCCTGCTCTCATGATAAAGAATGCAAACACGAAATCGAAGCATGGATCTGCAATCAGTGATGTGGATGAGGACCAGATACTCTATCTGCGTTCAAGAGGGATAGATCCGAAAAGTGCAAGGGCAATGATAATGGAGGGTTTTCTGGGTGCACCGATGGAAAAGTCCTCTGACGATTTCCTGATGAAAAAGGTTCATGAATTTGCGAGAGATGTAATAGGCAATGATTAATTCCCAGAGAATAAAAGAAGATTTTCCTATTTTTTCAAACAATCCCGATCTTTGCTATCTGGACAGTGCTGCAACAACTCAGAAACCAAGGCAGGTTGTTGAGGCTATAGAGGATTACTATTATTCCTGCAACAGCAACGTCCACAGGGGAATCTACAAAATTAGTGAGGATGCAACAAACCGTTTTGAGGCATCCAGGGATAACATTTCAAATTTTATTGGGTCCAGTGATTCCAGGCAGATTGTATTCACAAGGAATGCGACCGAATCCCTGAACCTGCTTGCCTATACACTGGGAAAATCACTTCATTCTGGCGATGAAGTTCTTCTGTCTACGATGGAGCATCACAGTAACATGATTCCCTGGCAGTTCCTTCGCGAAAAGGGAGTGGTCGTGAAATACGCCGACATAACACCTGAAGGAACCCTTGATCTTCAGGATTTATCTCAGAAAATTACTAAAAGGACCAGAATAGTTTCACTCACACATGTCTCAAATGTGCTTGGCTGTATAAATCCAGTGCAGCAAATTGCAAAGATTGTCCACGATAATTCCTCCATATTCATTGTGGATGGAGCGCAGAGCGTACCCCATATGCCTGTTGCCGTTGAAAAGATGGACTGTGATTTTCTTGCATTTTCTGGCCATAAGATGCTTGGGCCTTCCGGGATAGGGATTCTCTATGGTAAATATGATCTTCTGGATAGCCTCCCGCCATTCATGGGTGGAGGTGAAATGATCATGGAAGTGAGCCTTAATGGAGCCACCTGGAATGAGACTCCACTCAAGTTCGAGGCAGGAACACCGAACATAGAGGGTGCTATCGGCCTTTCTGCTGCCGTAAATTACCTGAAGAAGATAGGAATGGATAGCGTGAGGAGCCATGAGAGAGATCTTATATCTTACGCCATGCACAGAGCTTCAGAAGTTGAAGACCTGAGGTTCTATGGCCCAAGGGATCCGGAGAAGCATGGTGGAGTATTCACATTCAACATAGGGGAAATTCCGGCCTTTGATCTTGGACGGGATCTTGCAGAAAAGAGCGTAAAAGTATCTGTCAACGGAATCCATCCTCATGACACTGCCACTGTAATGGATCGGGACGATGTTGCCATAAGATCTGGGCATCACTGTGCCATGCCGCTGATGACCCGCCTCGGAGTCTCTGCAACCTCGAGAGCATCATTCTACGTCTACAACGGGAAAGAGGATATAGACAGGTTCTTTGCTGCGATAAATGATGTGAAGGTGGCGTTCGCAAAATGACTGAAGAGGATATCAAGGCTGAGATAATCCTGGATCATTACCGCAATCCCAGGAATTACGGGAAACTTGAAAATGCTACATCATCCGTCACTGAATATAACCCCATTTGCGGCGACACTATTCACATGCAGATCCTTTTTGAAAGTGAAACTGTCCGGGAGGCAAAATTCATAGGCCGAGGATGCTCAATAAGCCAGGCTGCAGCTTCAATGATTACAGAGATGATAAAGGGGAAAAGTGTTGACTATGTACTTTTCATGAAAAAGGATGATTTTTTATCCACAATAGGATTCAACCTTGGTCCAGCCAGGGAGAAGTGCGCACTTCTTTCCTTCAATGCCGTGGAAAAAATCGTGAAGGGATATAAAAATGAGATATGAGATCAGATTTGACGAGAAAGCCTGTAAAGGCGGCGCAATTTGTACTGCGATTGTCCCGTGGAACTTCATAACGGACGATGGTGGAAAGATTGCCATAGAAAATTATGAGATCGACGAATCTCAGTTGGATGATCATATGGAAGCGGTAAGACTCTGCCCGTATAATGCCCTCAGCCTGTGGGAAAAGAGGGACTAGGGCTGGTAAAATAGGGGAAATGGGTTCCCGTTTCTGAACAGATCTGGCTTGAGCAGATCGGAATATTTTATCCTGATCTGTTTTGTGCTGTCTCTCTCCCTAATTGTGACAGTTCTGTCCTCCTTTGACTGGTAATCAAAAACTATACAGTAGGGTGTTCCTATCTCATCCTGCCTGGCATATCTCTTGCCAATGCTACCTGCGTCGTCATAAACCACATAGGGATCAATATTCCTGACCTTTTCATAGATGCTTCTGGCAAGTTCATCAACGCCATCCCTGTTCTGCAGTGGAAAGAAAGCTGCATGATATGGAGCAATATTCGGAGAAAGCTTCAGCACCTTGAAGCCATTATCCCTCTTATAGTATGAATCATAAATAATGAAGAAAGATATTCTGTCAATACCGTAGGCAGGCTCTATCACTTTTGGAATAAATTCCCTGTCTCCCAATTTAACTGTCATTTTTTCCCCAGAAAATTCCTGGTGCCTTGACAGATCATAGACTCCTCTGTCTGCTATTCCAACGGTCTCGATCCACTCGCCATCCATGTTTATTTCAGCATCCCAGCAGTCGGATGAATAATGGGAGAGTTCATCTTTCCTGTGCTGTCTGAACCTGATGCTGTCTGGCTTTATTCCACATAATCTGAGTATGTTGTATGTCTGTATTAGAAAGAACGCGTGATCGTTCTCAATCATTGAATTTTCCAGTGCCTCGCTTATTGTCATTTTGTAAGGCTTGAGTGTATTGGGCAGAAACGATATGAGGGTTCCGTCATCTGTTACCTGAAAATTCCTGTTATCCGGATCAAGAAATGCTTCGATCTCCCCCATGAATATCTCTCTCATCCTTATGAGCCCCTGTCTTGGAGAAATCTCGTTTCTGAATCCTTTTCCCAGTTGTGAAGTTATCATTGGAATCTTTCCCCTGTTCTGGTTGAGTAGGAGTTTAAAATTGACGAATATTCCCTGGGCGGTTTCAGGTCTCAGATACAGGTTAGTGATATCCCCGCTGTTCAGTCTGAACATCAGGTTAAAGTCGTAAACGTCAGTTATTCTTGATCCACAGACAGGGCAGGATATATTGATATCAGACACTATCTTACGAGCCTCTTCAATATTTTTGGGCAAAGCAGTCCCTTCTGAAAGAAGAGATTCCAGTTTCGACTTGTATCCGCATTTACTGCATCTGGCAGCAATATCCGAGAACCTCTCAATATGACCCGAAGCCCTGAATACAGGTTCCGGAGTTATATTTGGAGTATCTATTTGAACAGCGCCCAGTTTCATGTAAGTCTCTTTCCATATCCTGATTACGTTGTCCTTTAGCATTGAACCCAATGGTCCATAATCCATGAAACCTGATATCCCGCCATAAATAGAGAACGAGGGCCAGAAAAAGCCCCTGCGTTTGGAAAGCTCAAGAACCTCCTCAAACTTCGTCATCTAAAAACGCCCAGAAGGTCAACATCGTATATCATTCCAGCAAGTTTGTCTGGGGTTTCCATTGCTGGAACCTGGTTAAAGTTGCCCTTGAACATTATGGAGGAAACTTTGGATACAGGGTCGTTGAGGAACACAGTTTGCGGATTCCTGACCATTACCTTGGAGATTTCCATGTGCGGCAGTTTGATCATATTCTTGGATACCACATATTCCATCATGTTTCTGAATCCGTCCCATGTCCATGGGTCCTCATCGTCTGAGACATCCGTTTTTGAAACCACTGTTTCCATTGAGATGTGGGCCTTGTCAAAAATATCCCTGTCTGTAACAAGACCTACAAAAGCCCCTTCGGAGTTCAATACAGGAAACGAGTAGATACTGGTAAGCCTGGAAATTTCCGGGATTATCGATATTGGGGTCTCCTCCCATACAGGAACGACACGTCTTGACACAAATTCAGTAACGGGTATATTGCCATACTTGTTGATTATTTCAGGCATGAAATTCTGCGGTGTGAGGATGCCCATGAGGTATCCGTCTTTATCGGTCACGGCCATATGCCTTCTTCCCAGTTTATACATTTCCTGAGCCGCTGAAGCAATATCGTCATCTTCATGAACAGGTTTGATCCTTCTCATCAGCATGGCAGTCTGTGTTTCCATGCTGTTATTGAATATGTCTCTCCTGCTAATTATGCCAAGATATTTTCCCGAACTATCTGTGATCCCTATTCCTGTTACGTTTTTTCTCAGTAGAATCTTTACGACATCATCGACAGAACTGGGAGCGTGATAAGAAATTGGGTTCTTTGTCATTATATCTGAAATCTTGGTTCCCATTTTCGATGTATATGTATAATGTATAAAATTATTGTTAGGCTTTTTCCCACGTTATTATAAAATTTAAAATATTAAAAATATGTTATGAAGACATCAATCATCATGATATCTGGACGGATCCAACCACGGGTGTAAACACAGAGCTGGTCATCATTGATGATGGATTAAGCGTGAAGTCTATCACCATTGTGGTTGTGGAATGTGCAGATATGTTGAATGGGTGGACAACCAGTGCAAAAGGTGTCGTTAGTGTCATGCTGAGATTAGAACCACTGATGATTGCGGTGACCCTGGTTAATTCAAGCCTTATCTGGGTGTATTTACCTGCTTTGAGAGCAATTGAACTCAGAAACGCCGGATTTGTCATTGTTACTCCGTAGATGTTGATTGTTGCCGTCGGAATAGAATATGTCTTCCAGCCACTGCTGTTATTGCCACCAGTCGAGTGTACTTCAACCGCGTTGAAAGTAAGATAAACTGCTGAAATACCAGGAGCCGGTGTATCTGCAACAGATATCTTCAGATTTCCATCTGCTCCAGTTTGCGATTCGTAGTATAAAAGAGCCCCTGCCATTATAACTACTATAACTATTACAGCCAATATCTTTTTAGATACCATAATATGCCATAAGTTTCAAACCATATGTTACTTCTGGTACATCATTGTTCCAGTATAGCTGAGTGTAAACCTCTTTTTGTGAATCTCTCTTTTATTTGCTGGAATCACATTCATTTAAAATAATAAAAATGCATGTGAATGAATATATATGGAGACAGAACTTATCAGATTGACGCCTTCCGCGAAACTAATTCTACGTGTACTGCGAGAACTAAGAATAACTGACTCTATCACACTTCGTGAGGAAACTGGATTATCAAGACGATCCGTGATGTATTCCATTAAGCAGCTTAAGAGCCTTGGACTCGTCACTGTGCAGATCTGTCTTAAGGATTCCAGGAAAAGGTATTATTGCATATCACTCAACAGTAATATTTAAGGTGAGTCGTTGTGTGCAAAACTGTGACTGTTGCGAAAGATTATAATTCGTTTAATTAATTAACCTTTGGTGAAATAAAATGCCTGTAACGATAGGGAGTCATGCTCCCGAATTTACCATAAACACAACCAAGGGTCCGCTGGTGTTTTCGAGCCTTAAGGGGAAGTGGGTGTTGCTTTTTTCCCACCCTGGGGATTTTACGCCTGTGTGCACAACTGAATTTCTGGCGTTCTCAAACAGATATGAGGACTTCAAGAAACTTGGGGTCGAGCTAATAGGACTTAGCGTTGACAGCATATACAGCCATATTGCATGGCTGAAAGACATAAAGGATCATTATGGAGTTGAGGTACCATTCCCGGTTATTGCTGATATTGACAAAGAAGTCGCCAGAATGTACAACCTCATTGACGAGAAGGCTGGCAATACAGTAAGAGGTGTTTTCATCATAGATCCCAACCAGGTTGTCAGATGGATGATATACTATCCTGCAGAAACTGGCAGGAATATAGATGAGATCATCAGAGTGATCAAGGCTCTGCAGTTTAACTGGAAAACCAAACTGGCTACGCCTGCAAACTGGAAAGAGGGAGAAGCTGGTATTCAGGGCGCACCAACAGATTTTGAAACTGCCCTGAAGAGGGAAAAAGAACCTGGCGCCGAAAGATGGTATCTGAAGATAGTGAAGCAGTGATCGCTGCTTTACATCTTTTTCCAAATTTTATTTTATAGTTCTTGCCTCAAGTTATGGGATTTTGGCTCAATTTAGAAATGTTATAATCTAATGAACTGATTACCTTCCATGCTTGTATCATCTGACCTGAAGGATATATCCAGAAAGGTCGAAAACAGGGAGATATTGACTGAGGAAGAGATTGTTTATCTTTATGACTATGCTGATCTTCCTTCCGTCGGAAAACTTGCCAGATCTATATCTGACAGGATTTCAGGAAACAGGGTCTCCTTTGTTTCAAATATAATTTTGAACTACACCAATATCTGCAATGTAAGATGCAGTTTCTGTGCATTTTATAGGACAGGGTCTGAACCTGACGCATACCTGATGACAAAGGAACAGGTTATAGAGGAAATAAGGCCATATTATGAAAACTATGGAGTCAGGCAGCTCCTGATACAGGGTGGCGTGAACCCATCCCTCGATCTTGATTATTTCACCTCCCTCTTCAGGGAAATCAGGAAAGTCTATCCTAATCTGGGGATCAATGGTCTGTCCACTTCTGAGATAGCTTTCTTCGCTAGAAAGGCGAGGATGAGCATTGAGGACATCCTGGATGTCCTTAGGGAAAGCGGACTTGAAACGATACCCGGTGCAGGGGCCGAAATATTTGATCCCATAGTTAGGAGAAAGATTGGACGGCCTCTGAACAGCCAGCTTGAATGGCTTAATGTAATGGAGACTGCACACAGGATGGGTATTAGAACTTCTGCCACAATGATGTATGGTCATCTTGAAAACAGCCTTGACAGGGCAAGACATCTTCTCGCTATCCTTAATCTTCAGAAAAAGTATCATGGTTTTCTTTCATTTACACCCTGGAATTTTGAACCCGGCAACACAAAACTCGAGAAGGATGGTCTTGTGAAATATAGGGTCGGTGGAGAAGAGGTCTTGAGAAATGTTGCTGTTTCCAGGATTGTTCTTGGGTATGATCTTCCGCTAATCCAGAGTTCCTGGCTTACAGGGGGAGTTGTTCTTGGACAGTTGGCGGTGAGTTTCGGAGCCAATGACTGGGGCGGAACCATTTATGACGAGAGAGTCATACCTGCAACCGGAAATAAAGTTGGTAACCTCAGAAAAGAGACTATAATTCAGGCTATTAAACAGATTGGCATGATACCGGTTGAGAGAGATAACCTTTACAATACTGTAAAAGTCTACGATCAGTGATGGATACCGAGGCAGAGATAGGGATATCAGGTTATATAAGTTCGCTGGCAGGTTTTACAGGAAGAATCAAGAATACTCCGGAAGATTTTTCTGTTGACGAGATACCAAAGCTTCCACCGGCCAGTGAAGATGGTAAGTACCTTATCTTCAAAGCTAGGATAAGGAACTGGGACACCAATCGCTTCGTGATTGAGCTTGCCAGGCATCTGGGCATAAGCAAGAAACTTATAACTTACGCTGGAACTAAAGACAAAAATGCTGTGAAGACCCAGTACTTCTGCATAAACACTGTCAACAACTTTCCGGAAAATTTTTACATGAAGGATGTTGAGATCCTGGATTCGTTCAGGAGCAAAGTGATGCTTAGGCTTGGGGATCTGGTGGGAAATACCTTCACAATCAGGATTTATTCTAACAGTATAATGGATGACAGGATCAATGCAATCAATGAAGAAATTGCTGCTAAGGGAGGTTTTCCTAATTTTTTCGGCCCACAGAGATTTGGATCCTCAAGACCCATAACTCACAGGGTTGGAAGGTTCATACTTGAATCAGATTTCCATTCTGCCCTCATGGAATACCTCGTAGATCCCAGATTTGATCATGAGGAATACAGAATGGAATTTCTGAGGACAGGAGACGTGAAGAGGGCACTCGAGTCATACCCACAGCATCTTGGGTTTGAAAGAACAATACTCAATCACCTTAACTCAGGACAGGATGAGAAAAATGTTTTCAAGGTGTTTCCCCGAAACCTCTCAACGCTATTCGTCCATGCCTATCAGTCATATCTTTTTAACCTCCTGCTTTCAATTCGGCTGGAAAGGTTTGGCAATTTATGGGAGCTATTTGAGGGGGATGTCGCATATCCTGTTGATGTGTATTTCAACGCAGACAAGGATAATCCCATTCCCGTTACAAAGTATAATCTTGAAAAGATGAATAGTCTTTCCAAGAAGGATAGCGTCAGGCCCACCATTCCTGTTTTTGGTTACGACAGCAAACTTTCAGACGGGTATCAGGGTGAGCTGGAGAGAAAGATCCTGGAAGATCAGAAAATAAGTCTTTCTTCCTTCAGGGTTCCTGGAATGCCGGAACTGTCTTCAAAAGGCGAGAGACGCGTAACATCTGCAAAACCTGTTTCCATGAATGTTTCCAATAACGTTCTATCGTTCAGCCTGGGACGCGGTATATACGCTACAAGCCTAATCAGAGAGTACTTCAAGAAGGATTTTATGAATATGGGAGAATATCAGATTAGTCCAACCTTCTGAAGATCCTTCTTTACCTTTATGACTGCCTGCTCTATCTCACTTTCTTCCTTGGCTCCTGTGCATACCACTTTACCGGAACCGAACAGGAGAAGAACTACCTTTGGTTCTTCGACTCTGTACACAAGTCCTGGAAACTGCTCTGGTTCATATTCAACATTCTCAAGTCCGAGTGACATGGCAATATCCGTGAGGTTCAGATCTGCCTCAAGGTCATATACTGCAACTATGTTCTGTACAACTATGTCTGGATTCTCATAAACCTCAATTCCCGCCTTCTTGAGTTTCTTGATTATAATATCAATCGTGAGTTTGACATTTGCGAGGTTTTTTGCACCTGTGCAGTTCACCTTCCCGCTCCTGAAGATAAGGACTGCGGTTTTTGGCTCATGCAGTCTGTATATTAATCCTGGAAACTGTTCTGGTTCATATTCAGATCCATCCAGAGCAAGGGCTATCTTGCTCAGATCGAGATGCTCTGCCAGGGAGGTTGATGCCACTATATTTTCGATTGTAATTTTCTCTCTCTCACTCATAATTAACCGTCGCTCTCATTTAAATAAGGTATATAAATGATCCCTCCATTTTCCTGATTCCACATTCCGTTCAGGACAGGTCAATGAAATTTGAGAAGTATATGTCTCTCCAAATTGGTTCGATGACCTCTAACAGAAGTAAACTCAGTACATATTCAGTGCTTCTTTGGCCTCATCAGTCATCATGGAAGGATTCCATGGAGGGTCCCATACAAGTTCAATGTCGGCTGCTTCAACACCGGATATATTTTCCACAACACGCTGGGCTTCCGCAAGGATCCATGGAGTAACAGGGCATGTGGGTGCAGTCATTGTCATCCTTATATACACCCTTTCACCTTCTATCTTGACCTCGTACACAAGTCCAAGGTTTACGATATCCATGCCTATCTCCGGGTCTGATACCTGTTTCAGGGCCTCGAGTATTTCTTCCTTCTGAACCATAATATAATACTTATTGAGAATCATTATTTAACCATTGCTTTAATTAAACAGCTAATAATAGTCAGGATGCACTCTTGGAAGAAATGCGTTCCTGAGTGATTCCATTATGAGATCGTAACGCCTTAACTGATTGCCGGAAATCCTGCCAACAATCCCTTCCTTCTGGCCCACGTTCTCCTGGCTGTACAAACGCTGAAAAGCCTCTGATTCATTCATGCCCAGCTTTACTGTGTCGATTATCTCATCCGGAACCTGAAACCCACTGCTTGATCCTATCGTGGTGCGTCCGAATTTATCTGTTATTGCACAGTAATGCACGTCCAGATAAGTATCAGAGGATTTCTGATAGAATAGCCCCGACTCCACCCCTATCGAATAGTCTGCCTCTTCTGCACCGATTTTAGACCTTTTTATTGCCCATTCCTCTGTATCGTTGCCAAATGGTTGGTCGGATGGAAGATCTGTGCAATCATTTCTGTTAAGCTCAAAACTGGAAAATATCCGGGATGCATAATCATTTACGCAGCGAACCTTCAATTCATTACCTGTAGATATCGAGATCCTAACTGGAATATTCCTGATCCCATTGATATCAATCTCACCTGACTTTATTCTGGAGGAACTGATGGGAAAAAGATCACTGCCGAGCACATATGGCACTTTGATTATCTTCAAAGGTTGTAGACCTCTCTGTCTCCTTTCATCGTTGATTCTCAGCGCCCTCTGATATGTTTCAGGCGATATCACGATTGAAGTGTACTCCGCAGATGTCGAAGAGTTTCCCTCCCTGTCGTCCAGAGGCTTGATCTCATATCTGCAGCCCAGTGAATCCATATATTTCACGAGTTCCCTCTTTCTTTCAGAATATGAAACGTTGCCGTATGACTTGTTCTCCTCGAGGTACCGATCAGTAGTCAGTCCTATTACCACAAATTCACCTGTGTCCACTGCAGCCTTCAGAAGTTTCTTGTGACCTGGATGAAGTATTGAAAAAGTCCCGCCGACTACCACCACCATCGATTGCACCAATTGAAAACGTATCTTTGAGATGCATATAATTTTTCATCAGTTGTCTTGACTGCAAACCTTGGACATATCCAGTGACTGCATGGATGATATCGCCTGCTGTCTGATGGTACATTCGTATTACGACGTGACTGGTTTTGGGGCAGATACCATCTTTATACTATCAAATTCCGGATAAAAAATGTTTTAAGACGCCTCTATTTCCTTGGCCTCTTCCCTCACTACCTTGGAAAGTCTCTTTATGCCCTCATCAATTTCAGCATCTGTGGAGAAAGTGAAGTTAAGCCTCATATTATTTCTCTTAATGTCGTCAGGATAGAAAGAAGCCCCGCTCACATACGCAACTTTGTTTTCGAGCGCCCTCTTCGCCATCTTCGTTGTATCAATGTGTTCGCTGACAGTAGCCCATATGAACATACCGCCGTTGGGTCTGGACCATGTGGATCCTTCCGGAAAATACTTTTCAAGTGCTTTAAGCATGAGATTTCTTTTTCCTCTGTAAAGCTCAACAGTCTTGGGCACCTGCTTGGCCATTATGCCTCTCTTCAGGTATTCGTATGCTATGAATTCTGAAAGCGAACTTGTGGCAAGTTCGAGTCCCTGCTTGAGCAGGTTCACTTTCTGAATGACCTTTTCGTCTGCGTTGACGTAACCGACTCTCAAACCTGGTGCCATCACCTTGGAAAATGTTCCAAGGTATACAACCTCGTTCTCCCTTTCCATGCTCTTCAACGATTCCATTTTTGGGCCATCGTACCTGAGTTCGCCATAAGGGTTGTCCTCTATGATTGGGATCTGGTAGTCCTGTGCAATGTCCAGGAGATGCTTCCTTCTTTCAGAACTCATTGTATATCCCGCGGGATTCTGGTAGTTGGGAATCACGTAAATGAATCTGGGCCTGACGTTCTCAGATTTAAGTCTATCCAGCTTCTCCTGAAGTATGTCAGTTTTCATTCCGTTCTCATCCATGGGAACCCCTCTCATTCTGACACCGTTTGCGACAAATGCACTGATTGCACCAATATAAGTCGGTGCTTCAGTCATTACTGTCTCTCCTGAGTTCACGAATATCTTTCCCATTGCATAAAGGGCCTGCTGGGATCCGGTAGTGACGATTATGTTCTTGCCTTCGGTCTTGATATTTTCTGTTCTCAACAAGAGGTTTGCAATTTCGTCCTTAAGTTCAGGGAGACCCCCTGTATTACCATACTGTAGTGCAAGCTTGCCATTTTTGTCGATGACATCGTCAGTTATCTTCTTGATATCTTCCAGCGGAAATGAAAGCGGATTCGGCATCCCGCCTCCAAATGAGATCATTCCTGGCATTGATGCAAACTTTAGAAGTTCTCTAATCTCTGAAGGCTTGATTGATTCCATTATCTTCGAAAAATTATAATTCATATACTAACATCTCAGGAGCCTTAATAAATATGTCCACTAAAGCCCTGTCCTGCTGTTAACTGGGGGTATCATACTGGCTAAGTCATGTATTTAGAATGTCCAATGAAAATTAGTGTACTTTTAAACTATTTGTGCATACCGGGCAAAATTTTCCTGAGAATGATGGATTAATTAGGAGTCTTGAAATCCACGTGAAAATGAAAGAGATCAAGTTTCTCATTCCTTACGTTGTTTTTACAGCTTTTTCATACTATTTTGCAAAGAATGGACTCATATATGCTTCACCTTTTGCATTCATGGGACTGCGTTACCTTGTTGCCGCAGGGATTCTGCTTACCATATCTAAAAAAATAATACTGAGCAGAAACCTGCTTTATCTTTCACTCATGACAATTACCAGTACGATGTTCTGGTCGTATGGCCTTCTTTACGTTTCCCCGGCAGAATCAGCAGTCCTGAGTTATTCAATGCCTCTTTTCTCACTTCCCATCGCCTTCATGATGGTAAAAGAGAAACCATCCAGAACCGAACTTGCCGGCATATTTGTTGGATTTGCCGGAATTATGATTTACGGCCTCCCACTTTTACAGGGTTTCACTGAAGTAGGAATGTTTCTAACCATTATTAACGCATTTTTCTGGGGAATGTTCACTGTATTTTACAGGAAGCTCAGAGACCAGGATCCAGTGAGTATTAACGCTTCCCAGATGCTTATCGGCGGATTGATTATGATGGCTCTCTCACCTTTTGACTTCACGCTGAAAATCAATTATGAATTCCTCATTGATCTTGCCTGGATGGCAACCTTGGGCGGTGCAGTGCAGTTTCTTCTCTGGAACTACATGATCAGGATCAGCAAGGTCAACAGGGTAACAGTGCTCGCCTTCTCTGTCCCCATTTTCACCATGATACTAAGTGCAATAATGACTGATGCTTTGCCCGGTATTCTTGCTATATCTGGTGTGGCAATAATGTTTTCTGGAATTCTTGTTTCCAGGATCAGAGGGGGAATTTCCATTGTGAATGAAGCTGCTCATTGAATCGTGACATGCATGTTTAATACTGGTTCGGATACGCTCTAATGCCTGAATACCAAGGAAAGGTCCGTCATTCTCAAGAAAGTAAAATTGGCGTCTGTTATATTTCATAAACTTGCACCCTAAGTTTTTCCGTTCTGGGAGATTCCCTCATCGGACAGAATCAGTTCAGTTAAACCCTTAGAAAAGAACACGGTTTTAATACGGCATAATGGAGGCTATGGGCATGATTCTGGATGGAATAATAATCTGGTGGATCATGAGTAGGATGGCATATGCACATTAAAATATGTAAGGAGCTCCATATTATAATCTGAAACTATTTTATATGTACTTTAAAAACTATTTAATTTACGTTGAGGCTAAATATATTGAATGATTTTCATATTTGATAGTGTATTGAAAGTGCTGTAAAATTGAAAAGGTCCTGCACAATTCAGATTTGGATGATGAGATAGACAACATTGTTTACAAGTTGTACGGGATTGACAAAAAGCAAAGGAAGATAATAGAAGAAAGCGAAACATCTTAGACTAACATACCTCTTCTCTTATATTTTAAAAAAGGGATGTAAAAAGACCGCACGTTTTGGGTCCTTATCTATATCCCCTCAACTAGTTGATTCTGGCAATAAAACCAAGGTCAACTCTACCTGTCAAAACTTCTCAGATTACATAAGAATTGTATATAACGATGGAATATTCTCTTTGTGTGGTACCAAGAAGTGATTTGCTACTTTCTTTCATCTAAGCGTGGGGAAAGTCAAAGAAAAACAATGAACCAATTCCATCAGTTACACATTTACAAAAAGAGATTTTTCTCCTCTGTAGAAGAACTCCGTTCGCACAAATGAAAGACGTCTATCACTTCGAACCTCTCTGGTATGGTCCATTTTCCAAGGAACTTTCCGGTGACCTTACTGATTTCCAAGTAAGAGGAGTAATTTCATTTGATGAGTTGAGACTTACCAGCGAAGGATTTAAAATGGCCTCCTCAGTTTGGAAAGACTTGACAGACTTTGAAAAACAGCAAATATTTGACGTCAAGGCTACATTCAACTATATGAGTTTAACAGAATTGCTCGATGCAGTGTATTCAAGATACCCAAAATTCACTAAGAGATCGGCCCTCAAGAAAGAGGTAGTCGATAAGTACTTCGCTGATTTTCTGCAGGAGAATGAAATAACTGAAGAAGATGTTGTTTCTGCCGTCAACATGGCTAAGAAGGCTTTGAGACAATAAATGCAACTAATAATAGACACCAATGTCGTGTTGGCCTATCTGATCTCTGGGTCCACCCATTCCTCAAATGCGAAGGTATGCAAGAGAGTGGTAAATGCTCAAGATAAGGCATTTACTTGTGATATACTCTACTGTGAGTTGAAAAGACTTATTGATTTAGATCCGGATCTGATTGAGAAAATTTCACTGGGTGGAAAGAAGGGAGGAGATGTATTTCGCGTCTTAGATAATGTTAGAACTGAGTATTTGAACTCAAGACTCGACCCTTACGTTATGCAGCTGAATTTCGTAAAAACCGAGAATCTTACAATAGATTCCTCGGCAATAAAAGATGTGGGAAATGATTAGTATATGATTTCTATTGCCAAATCTGTCAGTATTGACTACATTGTTACCTGGAATACTCAGGACGTTCTCAAGTACGCTGACGGAAATGGCATAGACGTAAACAGAATATTAGAGCCCCCAAAATACTTAGAATTATTGAAATGAAAGACAATATCTTCGAAGAATGTCTCGAAACGTTGTTTTTTACTGGGTATGTCATCTCTGTTTTTATGAGTGTTTAGTATTCGCTTATAAAACTTTAATAAAATCCCGACCGGTCCATTACTGTTACTGCAATTGACTAAATCCTCAAAGTAAAACCTCGCAGGCGCTACCTAAGATCTGTGCTTTTTTTCACTAGGACTTTGGTTTTCGCAATATTATACAATTTCTCATCATCTGTCACGAGATCATAACCGGTTTCAATTGCAGACGATAGATAGGATGAATCGTAAAACGTTAGGCCCAGTTCCATGGATAAGCTAAGAGTAAAATTTGGAGAAGGAAAAACCTTTTCCATAGAATCAAGTAATTCGAATAAAACTCTACCGAATTCCATTGCTTCTTCTTTTGAGATTCTTTTCTTGATTTTATAATTCTTCCACAGAACGTTGCCAGATTCGTACCAAGCAAGTGGAATAGTTGCGCCTGAAAAAAGCACGCTGTACTTTCCACTCTGAAATAGACTGAATATTGCTGAGGTGTCCAGTAGGTTCATCTTTCCCTATCTTCCCGGATACCAGCAACAATTTCCTCTGTCTCCATTTTCAAGATTGCTGGTCTGACTTTTTCCATTCTTTCCATCAAATCCTTGTTTCTCGCGTTCCTTATTTCATCTCTAACAGCCTTGCGGATAATTTCGGTAGGATTTAAGTGGAGCTTCTTAATCTCTTCCCTCTCTTCTTCAGGAATTTTAGCTGAGATTGTGGCGTACTTTTTCATATTACATAATGTATTACGAATACATTAATATTTTGTATTACATTTCAGTTTCCCAGGTGC
>JBBYJL010000078.1:0-5220 GCA_043196285.1 Thermoplasmataceae archaeon
AGACCCCAGGTAAGGAAGATCTTGCTTATTGCAGTCATCTTCAGTCGCGGTATAAGATATATAAAAACTGTAGAGGTAACTGCACTCAACAGAAGGATAAGCCCTATTTCAATATAATTGAGCCTTAGCGAATCCAGATAGAACGGGGCTGATATGGAAAGAAGGGTGAATACTGAGGACCTTAGGGTCCTGGATAAAGAAAGCAGAATCCCCTGAGCTTTCATTGAGATGGCACATGTTATTGATTCATTTAATTATTCTTGATAAATTGGGATAATTCATTAATCTGAAAGCATCGGATTTGTTTAGATTCCTCATTACAAGATAGGTATAAGGAAATCCGATCGAATTATTCCTTTTGGAAGATCATGCATGTCATGCATGGCCGTAAATGTTAGTATAGCCTTATGGTCTCAAGGTTCTTTAGAGCAACAGCCTCTATACCGAACCTGGATCTGATAAGTTTCGAGAATTCATAGGTCTTTTCACCATCGCCATGGTTAACCAGTATCTTATGTGGCTTCGGCTGCATCGTAGCAATGTACGACAACAGCTGCCTCTTGTCAGAGTGACCTGAGAAGCCTTCAGCGTTCTCGACATTCATCTTGATCTGAAACTTTGTTTGCTTACCGTTATCAGAAAGCGTGAGTTCAGTGGCACCCCTCTGGACCCGTCTTCCCAGAGTTCCGTCAGCTTGGTAGCCAACAAAAACAAGGCTGTGTTTGGGTGAGTCAATCCACGACTTGAAATATTCCATTACAGGACCTCCATTCATCATGCCGGACGTTGCAAGAATAATGTAACTCGAGGTGGAATCGCATATCTCTCTCCTCTCTGTTGAATTCTCAACCCTCTTGAAGATATCACTCAAAAACGGATTTTCTCCCTTAATCATAATCTTTTCCCTCAACTCCCTGTTGAGGTACTCAGGATAAGCAGCGTGAATAGCAGTGGCTTCCATGATCATGCCGTCGAGGTAAACAGTGGTTTTTGGTATTGTTCCCTGACGCATAGCCTCTTCCAGAACCAGCATGACCTCCTGGCTTCTTCCGACAGCAAAGACTGGAATGAGTACAGATCCACCCTTAGAGAAAGTCCTGTTGATTATCTCAACCAGGGTCTGGCCCGCCTCCTGTCTGGAATGTGAATAATCGTCCCTTCCAGCATATGTTGATTCTGTCATGAATGTTTCCACTCTTGGAAACCTGTTATTTGCAGGGTTAAAAAGCCACGATTTCTCAAATTTGACGTCACCGCTTAGAACTATATTGTATATTCCCTCCCCTATGTGCAGATGCACGGAGGCTGATCCAAGTATATGGCCTGCATTGTAAAAGGTGAGTCTCGTATCTCTGGTGATATCAGTAGTTTCATTATATTTCAGCACTATTGAATGTTTTATCTCATCCCTTATGTGTTTTGATTCATACGGTGCTTTATGTCCTTCCATGTGGGCTACCTTGATGTAATCGTTCTGGAGAAGAGCAGCCAGATCTCTGGTCGGAGGAGTCATGTAGACAGGGCCATCATAACCGTATTTATACAGAATGGGAAGAAGCCCGGAATGATCAAGATGCGCATGTGTAAGAACAACCGCATCCAGTGAACTGAAAGGCTGGATTTCGGGCAGGTACAGATAGGGTGCACCAGCCCATGGGGCATCATCATCAGTTGAGTTGAGCATGCCGCAATCAACAAGGATCTTGGAGTTGTTTGTTGATACCAGAGTGGCGCTTCTTCCAACCTCCCGGTGCCCTCCAAGTGCAGTCATTCTTATCCATGTTTCCCCGGGCATCGTTGGAACATTCAGTTTTAGACCGAGATTATGCAGAAACTCTTTCCTTTCCTGCTTGACATCCCTAAGTAGCTCGCGTGTTTCCTTCACGGTCCTTGAGTACATGGGTGGTGCCCTTACTATCCTGGGAGACCACTTTGTTTTACTCTTTATTAGTTGAACTATATCAGACGATCTGGAAGTGACTAACGAGGGTTCGTCGCATTCAATTACAACTTCACCTGTGTCAGCTTCAAAATAAACATCCTGCAATCCTGCCTTATCAGGAATTATTTCCTCTATGTGGGCCTTTGCCTCTTCCTCTGATTCCAGTATACTCGGATCGGGGCGGATCAGGATTCTTCTCCGTATCTCCTGAGCTATCTGTCTTGCAAGATCATCTCGCTTGGCAAACAGTTCCTCATCCTTCGTATAGACTACTATGTTTGGACCTTCATAATCTATTTCAGTGATCTTGTTGTCAGGGTATAACCGATCGAATATCGATCTAGCATCTGATAAATAGTCCTTAAAAGACATCGCATTGTACACCTATTCAGTTAAATAATTTGATTTGGAATTTTAAAATTTTAATTTTAGTTTTTTGATTCTGTCCAAGATATCCTCTTCTGGTACTTGAGTATATCCATTTTTAGCATCTATGACCGCTACATCGATCATTCCCCCAGAAGCAGAATCCCTGGATTTCGCAACCGAAACTGCCGTGACTACCAGATCTATACCATCATCGATCTTCATGTCCTTCGAGTAGCTGTTCTCGAGCACACCATAGACAAATGGAGAACCTGATCCAGTACTGGCAAATATGTCCTCCACACTACCTCCGGCAGCGTCAACAGAAAATATGTGAGGAGAAGTATCAAATCCTCCAATAAGAATCTGAACCATATAGGGGTAATACTTTGACTGGTTGAGTATATTTGATAACAATGTAGCTGCAGCTTCTATAGGCATTCCGACCTTTCTCTGAAGTCTGTAGAGTTGCAACTCTGCCTGCATGTATCTAACAAGGACCTGCGCATCTCCTACCAGTCCCGCTATTGTCATGGCCGCGCTCCTGTCTATCTGATGGAGTTTTTTTCCATCCTTGTGGGCAATGAAGTGGTCCATCGTAACGCGTCGATCTGTAGCCATTATTACTGCATCTTTAACCGTTATTCCTACTGTTGTAGTTCCAGTTTCCAATTGTGTATTCATAAAAAAATCCCTCTTTTTTAGGTCTTAACTGCATTTTATTATTATATTAAATCCTTTTTACTTTCACTCCATGACAAAATTTTCATTCTGTTGATAGGCAAAACCTTACAGACAAAGAGTTCACAGAGCATGTCACCAGTTTGCAATCCATAACCGGTTTTTCATTTAGCAGGTTTCTCTTCACAAAAGTATCTGAATCATTTCTTCAATTCTTTTATATGGGATATGCATCTCATACTATGGTTCTTTATGCCTCAGACATAATGCGGAAAGAGTTCAGAACAATTTCACCAAACCTTACTGTCTTGGACGCTGCCAGAATTATGACAGGTGACTCCTCTGGATTCTTAATCATCGAGAAGGACTCTAAGCCTGTTGGAATCGTTACTGAGTGGGATATAGTTTCAAAGGTCACGGCAACCCAGATCGATCCGAAAAACATTATGGTATCAGATATCATGAGCACAAATTTCATTTCTGTCACCAAGGAAACACCAACTGACAAAGTGGTGGAGATTATGCAGGTAAACAGGATCAGACGACTCCCGGTTATTGACAACAATAAGATCATAGGAGTTATAACATCTAGAGACATCATCAGAATATTCAGGGATTATATGGATAATATTGCTGAGGTCGTCTCCAGATTCGGAAACTTCTGATCAGCCTACTGAAAGATGTCATGGAATATAACGAGGATATCATGGCTGTCTCCAGCAGCATACTCCCTTAGTTTCTCATCTCTGTTCATCCACATTTCCTTTATAACCTGCCCCTTGTTTTTGTCAGGTTGAGCCACAAGATTTTTCACGCGCTTCAGGGGAAGAGTGGAGTATCTTTCATGAACAACAACATCATCCAGCTTTCTTATGATATAATCACCAGTAAGTTTTTCGATGTCGTCAGCAATTACATACATCATATCAAGACACCAGGATGTGCCTATGTAATATTCAATATTTCTGAAACGATTTGAAAAGTTCCTGTTCCTTATCTTTTTCTGTATCAGGGGAATGTCATAACCAGTATGATTGTAACCTATGACTATTTCCGGTTGAACTCTGCCCAGGAGGCTGTCAAAGTTCCTGAGTAACTGTTCTTCCCTGTTCAGTTCCTCCGGTTTGGAAACATATACATCTGTCCTGATAGCCGGAAAATTATATGCTGCAGATATCACTATAATCTCTTCATTTGTAAGAAAACCTTCGCTGTCAACAACCAGTGTTTCCAGATCGAAGGAAAGCACTTTTCTGCGGTCGACTTCACTAGATATATCGCGGATGAACTGAAAATACCCCTTTCCCATTGAAACCTGATTATGAAAGACTATTTTTTATTTCTTTCTGGTGAAATGGAAAGGTTGTCAACGAAGTTACACTTCTTCACCGCAACTGATTTCCTGATATTTTCTGGTATGCTAAGGTTCTTGATCTGGATGAAGGAATCAATACGATTGTCGAAATCGTCCTCTGAGATATCAGTTATAGTCAGATTGTCAATGTTCCTGAACGAAACCTTATTTCCAAGTTCGTTAAGCTCCTTACCAGTCATCTCAAGATTCTTGAAGTTGGAAACAACTTCTATTCTTGCAGATTTGGCTCCTTTCACAAATTCCCTGGATATACCAACTGCGCCGTCAATGGCCCCTATGAATGTCTTGTAGGATTCGTTAGTTATCTCCCCTATCGTCTTTCCAGTTTCCTTGGCAATCTGCGACATTTTTCTGTAAATGCGATCGCTGACTCCTTTTATTGATACCGTTCTCTTGTCTTCCTCTTCATCCTCTTCCTTAGATTCATTTTTATTCTTTTCGCTAACCATAATCATGGAATGCATACTGGTTATTAAGGTTATTGGTAAACCGGTATACTAGTAATACTGTCCAGACATACTTCAGAAACTGGCATATTCTAGAGCTTTTTCCTTAAACACGCGTCCGGGAGTTGCGTAACATTATCCATATTAAACCTCAGACATGGAATTGAGAAGCAAGCTCGAATCTCGCAAGTTTCACGTGAATTGATTATAAGATGAGAAGAGTCTAAATTTACAATCTCCGATAACATATCCCAGACTCATCTGATGCATAAGCGTTATTTCTGTCAACATAGGTCTGGCAACGTCAGAGTTTACTAAACATTATATTTAATGAAAATATGAACCTTAATGAAACAAGCAGTCAGACAGTATAATGGAAAAAACGCAGATCCGGAGAAAGTTGGCCAGCT
>JBBYJL010000007.1:0-37515 GCA_043196285.1 Thermoplasmataceae archaeon
CTGGGGATAATGTCAGGCGATCGCAACCTGAACGGTAGGTTTTTTCTCTATCAGATCTGTATTCTCGTCATTGCAGCTATTCTACAGTTTGGTGGGATCTTCAATGTATACAGATTCCTGCCATTTTCGCTGCTGATTAGTTCTGATACACCTGGTTTTGCAGTTATTACAACATTGATAATTGTTGGGTTTGCCTTCGAAGAAAGAATTACGGAGCACATTGAATCATACGGTTTATCGTTCAGGTTCGAAGCAGTATTGATCAGTCTGATCATACTCTATCTAACAAGTGGTCTTCTCATTTTCTGGGCTCTTTATGATATGCGTATGATTTGGAAGAAGAGAAATCACGCAGAAGCGGTTTATTTTAACGAAGTCAAACCTGAAAGTTCTGAAAGTACTTCTCTCCAAAGCGACGAAGGCGAGAACCAAAAAAAAGTCCTGAGAGAAAAATACAGGAGAATGGAAAGATCGGAAAAAATTTACTCCCTCATTCCATCGATTGGATGGATTATTTTAACAGTACCGGGGATTCCATACCTCGGAGGCGTTCAAGCAGATGCTGCTCTGATCTTGCTTTTACCATTCGTAATTTCTCTAACTCCTATGGTTCATGGAATAATAAAGTCGCTGCCGGGTGCCAAGATAAAAAGAGCAAAGGCGATGGAAGGATTCATTGGCCTGACCGGGACAGTGAAGGGATTAAAGAACCTAGGTAAACTTAACTCATTCTACATAAAAACCGATCATTCAAGGCTGCTGGCGATATCACAGGATCGCATTCACAGGGGCGACCAGGTTACTATAAACGGGGTACAGTACGTTCCAGGCGCTCTGCGAATAATGCAACCTTTCGCAATAGTCTCTCTTATTCCAGAATCAAAACAGGATCATTCATAAGATCTGTCTTCATTGTTGTAATTAAAGTAATATTCCTCTGATTTCTGTGCTATAGTTGATTCTGACGAAACTGCTGTATTCATGTTACCATACTGCTTTTTTATCTTCTCCTCAACCGGAAGGTAGATCTTCAACGCTTCCTTGACATGGGAGGCCTCTATCAACTTCGAGTCCGAAAACACCGCCAGATCACCAGCTGCCCTAATCAGTCCACCGAGTTCCCTGAGTCTCAGGGTCAGGGCATTATCCTTCTTCTCTATGATCTTAGCCCTTCTCCTGCCCTCATCAATAACGAGGTTTGCAGCTTCTATGGACATGTGAGGTATCTTTCCATCCATGTTTATTTCCTGAGCGATGAACTGGATATACCTTATCCTGTTCTCAGGTGTATCAGGTATTGTGGCATTCATGAGGACTTCGTAGCCGTTGCCCACAATCCTCGATCTCAGCGGGCTCAGTATGTACTGCAAATCCTGGATATTGCAGGCTGCAACAAGTATGAAATCGCATGGAACCTTGTCAACTCGTACGCTGGCACCAGCACTCTGTGGGTTTCTCCCTGTGATGGGAAATGACTTCTCCTGCATTGCTGTAAGTATGGACCGCTGTAGGTTCCCAAGATGAGTGACCTCATCGATGAACAGTACTCCTTCGTGTGCCTCATGGACTGCCCCTGCAACAACCCTCTCATATGGCAACGTTCCAAGCTGCGGATGACCACCATATGGGTCATGCCTGACGTCTCCGAGAAGCTCGGTTTCGCTTGCTCCAGTTGCCAGGACGAATCCCGATCTGTCTATTGGAACAATGGCCTTGCTGGGGCTCTTCTTCTCTGCCTTGCGTCTCCTTTCAAGGGTTCTTTCATCCAGTACCCTTATCTGCTCTCCGGCCCTTTCGTAGACCATAATCTCTTCGCGTTCCCCCACCTTCAAAGTGGAAGTGACTCTTTCCTGGTTATTCTGCACACCAAAAGCAACACCTATCACATTGAAGACATCACCGAAGGGGCCAGAATTACCTGGTTGAATTTTTGGAGCTCCGCAATGTGGGCATGACACTTCAGTATAACTTGAATAAAATCCACATTTCTGGCATCTGTAACCAAGTCTTTCTGCAACATTATTTGGTGCTTCTTTGGGGTCAATCAATTGACCTTCGAATGAAAAACTCTCGTTCTTCTCGAGAGCTATATCTCTCAGCGACTTTATTTCGAAGAAAGGTCTCTCTGGATATTGAGGATTGTGAACAACCCTGATCTCTTGTGTTGGCCTTGGGATGTAGAACGAAAGAGCCTGCGCAATCATAGATTTTCCGACACCAGGCGGTCCAACGAGCAAAAGATGTCTTTTCTGTGAGGCAGCTATTCTGGCAATCTTGACCGCCTCATCCTGACCAATAATTCTCTCAAGGGGAGTTGCAGGTATCTTGACAGCAGATGTGTCAAGTATATCTTTTCCTTCGGCGTTTACAAATGACGATCCCATGTTACCACCCTCAGTTCTGAAGGCTTTTTGGTTATATTTCCCCTTCTGACTCCGTAAATGTTCCTTATGCCAACACTGTAGGCAGCATCGATAAGTCGCTGGGAAACAACTCCACCAGAGATTAGTGTATGTGCTTCCTTTAGATCTGAAAGTTTATCAGCGATTTCTGCAACAGGGATTGTAGCAATTATCCTTCCGTCAGATGAGTATACCTCGCCCACTTTATCTTTCTGGAGCATTGCCGCCCTTTTCTCGACATATCTGGGATTTCCAAGATCTGGTTTATTCTCTTCCTGTTCAGCAGGAGGTTTTTCTTGAGCAGACTTTTCGACAACAGCTTCCTGTTTGGTATTGACAGTTTCTTGACCGGGATTCTCTTCCCCGGACTGGAATTCTTGGGGTACTTCCTTTACGACCTTCTTGTTTCCGTTCGTCTTTTCAGCCTGATTTCTCTCGTTGAGTTCCTTTAGTTCTTCTGACATACCTTTCATCGAAAGATACTGGCTGAGAGGAGTCTTGTAACGTAGAGCCTTAACTATCTGTTTGTAAGTCAGTTCCTCCACTTCTGTTCCTGGCGGAGCTCTTGCCACAAAATCAACTTCCGCAACCTGGAGCATTTCCTTCAGGATCAAATCTCCTCCTCTGTCTCCATCCAAAAATACTGTGACTGTTCTTTCCTTGGACAGATTTTGAACTGTCTTTGGGATGTCAGTACCCTGAACAGCTATTGTGTTTTTTATGCCATATTTCAGAAGATTAAGCACATCACTCCTTCCCTCAACTACGATTATGGAATCAGAATCTTTGAGCGCAGGGCCAGCGGGCAGTTTTTCTTCCCCGTAGGAAATAATCTCTCCCTTTTCTACCTGTTCCCGAACCGACTGTACAATGCTTTCGGAAACTCCCTTGCTCCCTTCCATCATTTTCTTGTATAACTGTTCAGCTCTCTCAGTTATTTTATTCCTCTTCTGAATCCTTACATCTTCGAGGCTCTCCACCTCAACTTTGGCCTTGCATGGTCCTATTCTGTCTATGGTCTCAAGGGAAGCCGCAAGTATAGATGTCTCTACCTGATCCATACCAGAAGGAATAAGTACATGACCTTCAGTGCGTCCTTTCTTGCTGTCTATCTCGACCTCTATTCTTCCTATCTTTCCACCTTTCTGGAGATCTCTTAGATCAAGCTCATCTCCAAGCAGTCCCTCTGTCTGGCCAAAAATAGCGCCAACTACATCGGGTTTCTCAACCACACCATCTGTGAATATCTTCGCTTTGATCAAGTATTTTGTTAAATTTGGATCTACATTCATAATCCTCACCTAAGTAATGCTGAATGGGGAAATTGGTAGAACAGTCAATCGTACCGATTATCACCATTAACTCAGATATAATTAAACGATATTTAATCTTACCGAGACGAAATTCACTGATCTTGGAATCTGAATCGAGAGGTTTTGCTAGATTAAATTCCTGTCATTATAACGGAGCATTTGTCAGGGCACATCAATCCAAACATTATATAATAATAAGGAATTCAGAGTACGACTTATGATTAGATTTGGGATAGCTGGTATTCCCCTTACCAGTAAGGGAAGAACTTTTATAGAATCAGTTGAAGATATAAACAATCTAGGACTAAACGCGCTTGAAGTACAGCTTCTTAGAGTGAATGTGGAGGAAAGGACTGCGATAGATTACGCCGGTCAGACTCCCAGGGACATAGAACAGTCTATCATAGTAAATGTCCTCAGGCAGGACGAGGATGGAAATTATAATAGCATTGGAATAGAGACTACAATCGAGGAGGATGACATAGTTCAGGAACTGTTCTGGAATATGGCAAAGAATTATGACGAACTAGAAGAAGGCGGAAAACTGGCCAAAGAACTTGATGTGCAGTTGTCTCTTCATGCACCATATTACATGGACCTATTAAGCGATGGAGAAATTGCAGATAAATCGTATAACCACCTCAAATGGTCGATGATCATCGGTAGATCGATGATGGCAAGGAGAATAATAACACACACTGGTTTTTATTTTGGCACAAAGAAGGAAAGCCTGACCAGAGCAATAAAAGTTTATCAGAGAATATCCAAAGAGCTTCCTGCGAACCAGAATTATCCAAACATTGGAGTTGAAACCTCAGGCAGGGAGGAAATTTTTGGTTCAGTCTCAGATTTAATGGGACTTGCAAAGAAGGTGAAAACGGTTGAACCTATCCTCAACATTCCACACATTCACTCAGTTACAGGCGGATCTCTAATAGAAGTTAGGGATTTTGCAGATCTTCTTGATGAGTTCAAGAAGGTCGCGAAAGGGGATCTTTATCTGGAGTTTGCAGGGGTTGAATATGAAAACAAGAACGAAGTGAAACTGACCGCAATCAAGCACGGTGACCTCAAGTTCGAAACGCTTTCCGAATACATTGTGACGTATGATGATGATATGACAATAATCTCGATGTCACCTCTCCTGGAACACGATGCTCAGTACATGAATGTTATATTTTTGAGAACCCTGGGAAGAAAAGTTCAGAAAAAAGTGTCCGCAAAGAAGAGTGAGGCATAAAAATATGGGCAGAGAATATCCTGTCAAGAAAGGGATCTCACTATCATATGACAGAATAACTGATGTGTTGAAGCAATACTGTCAAATTCTGGAATCAAAAGATAACGACGTTGTCTGCAATTTTCCCGGTATGAAGAAGATGATCGTTCGAAGCTCAGGGAAAAGGCTTTTCGTGGAAACAGAAACTGACATACAATATAAAAACCCTCAGGAAACTATTAGAATATTTAACGACATTATTGAAAAGCTCACAGGTTACAGCGCCAAGGAAAGAAAAAAACTGGTATCAAAGGAATGAGGTAACTTGGAGAGTTCTGATCAAAGCAACTGGGATAGATATGCCACTACAGTGGCATTTCCAACCATTGGCATAATTCTACTGGGTGGCATTTCAAACAAAATAGAAAGAAGACCTCTTCATAATTCGGCAGGTATAGCCTATACTGGAATTAAAGATAAAATTGATGTGGAAACCTCAGTATTTTTCTCTAAAAATGAAACAGGAGTCGTCAACGGAGAGGAGGTAAAGGATACAGGAGACAGATCGCCTTTCAGGCTTCTAAGAAAGTACAGAGAAAGTATGGATGGAAAAGATCAGAGAAAGCTTTCGTTTATATCCGCCAACCATGGTGTACTTAGCGGAAGTTCAGATGCTGCAGCAGCGTCATTCGCAAAGGCTGTGAAGAGTCTGGCTTTAAGGAACATTGATGAGGATGTTCTGGAAGAGGATATGAGGATGATTTCAGAGAGTGCCGGCCGGAGTTATCACGGAGGACTGACGATCACAGAAACAATTCCTGGGAAGGCAGTCACAAGGTCTCTACTCGAAGCCCAGCACTTTAGAGGTTTCGAATTAATCGGATGCAGATTCAGTGCGGTGAGGAATCCGTCTGACAGGATCCATGAGAATGTGGTGAAGAACCCCAATTACGAGAAAAGGATTGCAAGCACAAGGAAGAAGTCTGAATTGCTTATAGACTTGGCTGAGGAAAGAGATATAGAGGGCATATTTGACCTCGCAGGTGAAGATACCATAGAATATCACACCCTTCTGGAATCATCTGGAGTTTATGTGATAACAGAAGGTATGAGAAAGTTCACTCAGTATCTCGATACTCTTAAAAGTGAAATCTGGCTCAATTATATCATTACAGGCGGCAGTAATGTTTTCGTAACTGTTAGAGAGAGTGATTCGGAATTAATCACGTCTCTTGCATCGAGATTCAGTTTCAGTCCAGTCGAGTTGAAGGTTGCTGGCCCTCCAGAAGTCAGAAGCATCAGGAACCGGGCTTTTTTGGCTTGATTATTTTCCTGTAAGGGAAAAGAGCAAGCGTGAACACCACAGCACCTGTGATCCCTAGATAGGCAAGAGCATTTGAGGGGACTGGATTTTCTTCTTTTTGCAATCCAAGATTCCAGAGTATTTCAAGTTTGATCGAACCAATCCAGGGTATTAGTCCATATGCTATTCCGATCACCTGGGAAGAATTAACTGGAGGATCATAAAATCCAAGAAGATAGTTGCCAGCAATCTGATCCTGGTCAGCAGCTGCATAAGCGTTTATCACGTGACCATCATATGTTTTGAAATAGATATCACTTCCAGCATTCCCCAGATTATAGTCACCAGCGGTTATGTAGCCGCTGATGTTCTGATACTGTGAGATAAAGACGACAAGATTGCGGTGTGCATAGCCTATGCCTTTTAGCAGAATGTAGCTTTTATGTATGATTATCCAACTCTGGCCATCATATCCCTGTACTTTCGGAGTTCCATCCTGCCAGTAAAGATAGAAAAGTGGCCTATGAATGATAAGTTCGCCATTGGGAGCCTTGTAAATTATGACATTTCCAAACTCTCCATAGTTCGAGTAATTATCATTTGATCCGGTTACGTAAGTTTGAATCTTGCCGTAAGGATCGGATATTTTTTTAATGAACACCATGTCTCCGGTGTTTATTACGCCAGGTATCCACTGAGAAGAGTGTTGCATACTTTCCGACGAAACTACCGAAACTGGCGGCCATATTCCGGAATAGGCAGTAATCGATCCGAATATCACTAAAATTAATATTATGCCAGCTAACGCTGCAATTCCACCTTTCTTCATTGTTCAGTGGGATAACTGAATCATCAGGATAAAGCTTTTATTGGTTATTGTTAGTTATTATTGCATATGAAGCGAGTCTATAACTGCTATCTTTGATCATTTTACATATAGAAGAACGGAACTTGTAATTCAGGTGAAGCAGAGGAGAATAGAGGTTCCGTTCATTCAATCAAAAGGATTAAATCGGTAGATTCAATCAACAGATACATGGCCGACAAGAAGAACGAAGGCTTTCAATCTGGAGCCGGTTTAATCAGGTACTTTGAAGAGGAAGAAATCAAAGGACCTGCGCTCGACCCTAAATTGGTAATATATCTTGCAGTGGCCATTGCAGTGTCGGTTGAACTTCTCAAAGTTTTTTTCCCTATTTGAAGAGCACTATTAACTGAAAAACGGATCGTGAACTTCTTCGTTGAAATAGAATATTTGCTGCTGATTTTCGAATTTCTAAACCCTAACAAGTTAGGTACAGACTTAATTACAGTAGGACCTATCAGAGAATAAAGGTGAAAAAAATGACATTTGTTGATCCATTGGCAATAATGCTGATAGGCTTGGCGATGGGCACTGCGATTGGAGCATTTTATTTCTATTTTGCAGCAAGAGGAAATAAGGAACAGATACAGAGTTTGATATATCCTGCTATTGGAATAGGATTCTTTGATTTCATCAGCGGGTTCTATATGTCCTTTACCTGGCCAATGACTGGGTACGGATATGCATATAACATGCTGTTCGGAGATCCACTTCTGATGTTCGGGCTCCTGTTAATGATCTCGGCAATCATGGTATACAAGAACATGCACCTGGGACTCATGCCCATACTGGCTCTTCTCCTTGGTATATACGTTCTTGATGGGGCATACAGCATAGTAACACTGCGTCTTGAAAGAGGTAATGACTTGATAACTGCAATGGGACTTTACCTGTTTGACGGAATTGGTGCAGTTCTGGCTCCAATAGTATACCTTAAACCTCAGGCAAACAGTACTAACAAGTATCTTTACTATCTTGAGTGGATTATACTTGGAATAGGTACAGTTTTCGCGCTGGTAATAGGTTACATGGCGCTAAATGGTCACTTGGCAAGTCCTCCATAAAACTTTTTTATTCCACATTATTAATTTTTTTCAAATCCTTTTTCCAGCCCTATAAGTTTTTTGTACCAATAAATGAGAAGGGAACTTCTTGTAAGTTTGTGTCTCCTAGACCATTCAATGTCTTTGTTCAGGTAAGATAGATGACTGTATGTCCTTTTATCTTTCTCATAATCTGCACCGTCCATGTATTTTCTTATGCTATCAATTATGATCTGGGCTGATATTTTATCAATGATTCCGGCGTCAACCCTAGCCTTTATCATTTCCATTTCTGACTGGTAGGTCAATCTTTCAATATCGCTTACAGACATCCAGTCGGTATAGTAATTCAGGAAATCGGTCCAGGATTTGCCATTATCAAGTAGATTGTAGTAGTCATCTATCGTCTTTGCGGTAATGTGGAAGCCATATCTGTCAGGCATCTCATAGATCAATGAGCCCGGATCTATGAAAGGGGTCAGGGGAGAGATAAAAACATAAACAGGCATTTTATTCGGAAATATCCGGAGCGTCAGTGCCTTTGCATACTCTATGTCAGCATTCAATTCTTTCTCGCCCTGCTTGCTTATGCCTAATGTGAAATAAACGTCAAACTTCTTGCAGCCAAATTCCGCAGCATTATCAATACTTTTTTCAAGATCTTTATTTGTATAATCTCTCCCGTTGAATCGTCTTATGTTTTCGTTGGAGCTTTCAGGCGAAATCTCTGCAGCAAAATCATCAAATGTCCTGCTCAACGCATAGAGATAATCATGGGATGGAGGTCTGAAATATTCTGTTAGGACAGGAATAGTTATGCTTCTTTCTTTCATCTCTGCGAAAAGTTTTGAATAAAACTTCTCCCCTGCAAGATTGATGTCTCCTGCAACAAACACCGGGGAACCAAGAATCTCCTGTGCTAGTTCAATCTCAGCTGCGACAGTTGATGGATCCCTGAAGACTGGAGAAACTCCAAAATAATTATTCTTGTATGCGAAGTTCGATCCTCCGCAAAAAACGCAGTTGAACTGGCAACCATGCTCAATTATCGTTACAGCCTCAGGATTGTTTATCCAGTCCGCATAGGGGAGGTGACCCCTGATGTCATGATATTTTATGGCATTTCTCATGAGAAGCTTATAGTCTAGAAATACATTTTTAATAGAATTTTCCTGCGATGCAGGGTTCTTTTTGATGCTTCCGTTCTGTCTGTAGACAAGGTTAGGAACATTTTCAAGTCCTCGCCCTACCTCCAGCGCATCTAGAAGTTTCATCGTGCTATATTCCTGAAAGTCTCCTTTCAAAACATAGTCGATCTCAGGATAGCTTTTCAGGATACCCTCGGAAAAATAGCTTGCAGAAAATCCACCAAGTAATATAGGCTTATCGGGGTGAACTTTCTTAATAATCCTTGCAACTTTGATTGCACCCTGGACATGTGGCAGCCAGTGAAGATCGATGCCAAAAACTTCACTTTCGATGGATTGCAGGTATTTTTCTACGTCAAATTTCCTTGACATGACCATCATTGTAGCAACATTGCTTATTCTGGAGTTATAACCATTTTTGATCAGATATGAAAGCAAGCTGATGAAACCCATCGGATACATCTCAAATATAGGTGTGGAAGGGACCACGTCACTAATAGGTCCGGCTTTCAGATTTCTTTTCCGGAAATCATAAATGCTAGGCGGATGAACAAGTGTAAGATCAGCTTTCAACGTCGGTATAGACTGATAACGATTAAAAATGTTCTTTAAAAATTTGGCGCAAATGCTCAAATATTCATTCCAGTCCTATACTGGCGGTTTTCTGATACCGAATATTGAAATCAATTTGGGAAATAAGAAAGGAAGATTACAGGGAACTTTTGAAAAAATACCTGAAAGCACTGTAATTAATACCGAGTACTTCCATATATTCACTTCTTCCAAATGATTCTATCAAGGACAAGGCATCTCTTACAGCGGCCTTTGAGGTATTTATATCTAAATTGCTCCATCTCGGGAATAGATCAGTCTCCTCGCTTGCATTATGATCAACAAGGAGCCTGTAGAATAGCGGCATCCTTTCTGCCAATGTTTTAGTATTTCCTGATTCATACCATTTGAGGATGTTTTGCGCAAGGGTATCGATCAACTTGTGATCCGCCTTTATCCTTTCAACATGATTGTTGAATATCGTAGAGTCAGGAAAACTCGTTTGTTCCAGCAACGGAAAACAAATACTCTCCTCAACCTCAATATGACATGCTCTCAGATAGGAGTGGAACTTTGTGAATCTCTCATAGTCAAAAGGGCTATCAACCAGCCATCTTGAATTCTTAATAGCAAAATGTTCCAGCATAAGTATTTCAGCGAGATCGGCCATATCACATGCAATCTGATTAATGCGGAGCTGGAATTAATAGCTATCCATGGGGAAGTATGAAAATCATAAGAACTGGATTTTTCTTTCAACAGAGTTTTTCTTTCGCATCGAAAAGATTTACCATCAGTACCTTGATGGATAACAGATAATGACTTTTTTCAGTACTTTTGATTTGGGTTATCCCGGTGTGAATTGGTTATACGGTTAAATATCCAGAAGCATTGAAGAAAGTAACATGGAGAACAATAACCAGAACCTGTATGCCCCCAACGAGGAGAGATTCGGTTTCTTCACCTCGCATGGATACTCACTTTCCAGGATAATACCCACATTCCGCCGTTTCTATTCCTTTGTAATAAGTGATATATCAGGGCATAGGTTTTCACGTATTATGGATATAGGGTCAGGAAATGGATATGTCCTGACGCAGATTATAAGGAATAATCCTGATGCCAGAGGTTTTGGGATTGATCCATCGCCCTATATGTTGAAAATCTCCAGCCACAGGGCAAGAAAGACTAATTTATCAGATAGACTGACATTTTCTTTGGGAAGCAGTCATGATATTCCATTTAAAGGACCGTTTGACATCATATACTCCACGATGTCATTCCACCACTGGGCAGAGAGAGAAAAGGCAGTCAAGGATATTGTCCGGTTACTTTCTGAGAACGGGTTATTTATGATATACGAAGCCAGCCCAGACGGAGGATTCAACAGAAAATTCGTTAGAAGTCACCTCATGAGCAAAAGTGATTTCATGCTAATATCAGAACAGACCGGGGTAAAACTGGCAGAAATTGTTGAGGCCAATGGCTTTATCGGGGCATCATTTATGAATGCATAGACTTCAAAAAGGACTTATGCGTTTTTGAAGAAACACAATAAATAATAAATGGGTCATTGTCATAAGGACAAACCTGCTCCGGTGGTGTAGCACGGCCAAGCATAAGGGACTCTCAATCCCTCGACTCGGGTCCAAATCCCGACCGGAGCATGGAAATAAAAGTTCAGTGCCCTACTGTTTCTGCGAACGCGTTCCTTGTTCGATGCTGGTTAGGAAATATTCAACAAGTGCGTTGAAGATCCGAGTGGAGGGGGATATCTTATCAAGGCGTTGGAGGAGAAATTCAATTACGTCATATCCCGCGTGGCAAGCGAGACGACAAATGATCTCCTTGATAATCCACGGTTCCTCCAGACATGGAAGTCTCCTGAACAATTCCTCCGAATTCATATAACGTAAATGAATGAGCGTTTATTACTTACCCCCGAAGAGTTCAAGAGAACCTTTTTTTGATGGATTTTTGATCGATTTTGATCGTGACCCTCAATGTGACCCTATATAAAGCGATATATTGTATAAGTATTGGAGGTCAAAATCAAAAAAAATATGCAATGTCATTTTGCAGATCTTGAGAAATGATATAGCATTCGATAGATTTCTTATGATCCAGAATCAAGGTCAAAATCAAAAACAGAACAGAGCAGGTTCAAACCTGCTCAAAACTGCACTGATGATCATAATGTGCAGTTGCCAGATCATCCTTGGAAGACGAAGACCCAGGGTACTTCACCAGAAGAATGATTGACACCCCAGCAGAGGAAGGCAAATATATGCGTTCTTTCAGTATCGATTTCAAACAGCTCAGAATGCACCTGAGGGAAATCCAGTACCTTGTTTCTAAGGTCGGTGGAGAATTTTTCAGAGATCCCGAACTGAAACTGATGAGAGCTTCTACCCCGCAAGAATTAAGAAACTACATAATGCATTACCTTGACATCTTCGAGGTTGCAAAAAGGCTGATTGTCAATGGCTTGATCATTTTGCCTGACAATGAAGGAGATAATGAAGACCCTGCGAGGTCTTTCCAATTACTTAAGGACAAATATAATCAGTTTATTTCGGAAATTGGGAGTCAGGGGAAGAGGCTGTATTCAGACCTGGATAAAACAACTCTTGAAACAATAAGAGCCATGGTGGAAAGTGGAAAAAATCCCTTCCTCGATGAAAAATTAAATGCTAAAATGAGACCGTCGAAAAAGTTCGGGAGATACGGATTAATGGACAATCTTCTACCTGAGTATATTACAGCAATACGTTTATTGGATATCAAGAATAATCAACTGCTGGAAAGACTGAATAAGTTTTACTTCGAGGCACACATGAATGGACAGCAGCAACAATTATAAGTCAAAATTGTGCATAATGATATGGTTCTCAACATTGTAAAATCGAAACAGCGATGTCTTGACAAGCACTCGTCCGATGTTGAACCACTGCAAGGTCCTGATAGCAGACGAAAATAGGATTTTGGTGCCAAGCAACAACTTTCTCGCGAAGGAAGTGGAACCGACAGACGAGACCAGCAGGGAGACAGGCGTACCGGTGGAGTCTCCATTACTTGCTCGTCAATTGCCGGGGAAATTGATGCTTCACTCGAAGGACATAAAGGGAAAAATTGACATGAGGAGTCGTAATGGACAGCCCTGGAGTCTCTTCGAAATCATAGAGGAAGCCGTCGAAGAGGTGTGGAAAAGCCCAAGGTATCTGCTCACGGTAGGCCTGATTTAGTTGACTTCGCTATCAAGAGCACATTCCGTGAGTTCACGGAAGGCGGTCATATATTGAGAAGCCGGGATGGAAAATACCAACCAATTTACGAAGATTTAAGCGAACGTTGGGAGGCTTGCATGAATTTCTTTGGAAAAGAAAGATTGAAACAAAGGTTCCAGGACTATGTTTCCAGTTTATGAACAGTACTTCATAATGCATGCCTGAGAGATGATTGGGATACAGAAAATTGGGCGTGATGCAGATTACATTTGAAGCTTCGAACTAAAGGGACGTTTGTCCCAATATCAAAAGATATTAGGAAATTAAACCCCGATTCGACTTTAGATTTACCTGCTAAAAAACCGACTCCAACGTATCCTTGGAGTCATCCGAGGATTCTCTCATTGAGCGACTGTATAATATCAGGATTGACAAGGATAGATCAACTTAAACGCAAAAACCTATTAGAGGATGCGGGTGCCGGGATTTGGACCCGAGGCACGAGCTTGGCAAGCTCGCGTGTTACCAGGCTACACCACACCCGCTCATTCCGTAATCCCTAAGCTATTATTTATAAATTCTGTGAATTCATAATAGCTAAGTGTGTTAAATTTATCACACATAATCGGCCATCATTCACAAATCTCCCGCGAAACCTTATAAAAAAATTGAACGGACTCGCTCGACTTTTCGCTTATAACCAATGTTTTAAGTCTTATGAATGACCCTAATCAATTGTTCTAGACGAAAAATCGCCCAGAAGGATAGAACGATGAAATATTACTTGTTATAAGATGCTCTCCTTGTTCTCACACAGATTTCCCACTTCAAATGGTGCTGACGGAATCTCCATGGGTTTGAATTCCCCTCGGTTCGAAAGTATTTCATCCACGATGCTAAGCCACCTGACTTTACTGGTGCATGCATGGATCAATATGCGATCCTACCACTATCATTTCTGTCTGCCAGTCCACGGGAAATATGTTAATTCTCCCTTTAAATGTGTTCACTTTCATTCCCTGTCCTGGAAAGGAGAATCCGACTCGCATAAGTGAAAGTAATCAATGTTATCGGCTAATTGTAATTCTAAAGCATGTGAGAACTCTTATCCTTGATAGATCTAAGTGGCACAGAAAATAACAAGATCCCCATTATATTGAAGATTGTTACGGTCAGAGCTAAATGACCAAAAACATTATTAGTAACATTAACTACAAAACAGTTTTAATTCATTGTATTTTAAGATGTTGCAATTAGGTGAATATAAAAATGATAGTATCCGAAGAAATAAACAAGTACCCTGAAGTCAGATTCGCATCTGATTTCGAGATAAGTAAGAACTCTCCGTTCAAGACGGTCGCCGAATTCTTAAACTCTCAGGGGCACTTAATCACCAATGACATGCTAGTACTAAGGGTGACAGAGAGCCTTTGCCCACTGTGCGCTGACGAGGAAAAATTTGATCAGATGAGAATACCGGCCATCGTTTATGAGAATGCTGGAGAAGTTAAACTAATCAAGGAGTGCTCGGAACATGGAATCACCAGAGAAAAATACTGGGAAGACTTCGACATGTATCAGGAGGCAAAGAAGTGGCAGGACAAGGGAATAAGGATATTGAATCCTAACGTTGCCCTACTCGAGGAGAAAATCATCTGTCCAACACATTGTGGTCTCTGCGTAAAACACAAATCACACACAGGACTTGGAAATGTTGTTGTTACCAATAGGTGTGATTTGTCATGCTGGTACTGCTTCTTCTATGCAAAAGAAAATGAACCAATATACGAGCCTTCTCAGGACCAGGTTAGAATGATGCTAAGAAGAATGAGGAATGAGAAACCGGTTGGCGCAAACGCGGTACAGATAACTGGCGGTGAGCCCACTATAAGGGATGACATCATTGACATAATCAAAATAGCTAGAGAAGAAGGCTATGAGCACATTCAACTGAACACAAACAGCATACGAGCAGCGTTTGATCCAGATTTTCCCAAGAGAGTCAGGGAAGCAGGATCTAATGTTGTATACACAAGTTTTGATGGCCCAACACCAAGATCGAACCCAAAGAACTTCTGGGAGATACCTGCAGCTCTTGACAATTACAGGAAAGCTCCGATGGGTGTGGTTCTAGTTCCAACTGTTATAGGCGGCATAAACGACGGTTATCTTGGTGACATGATAAGATTTGGTCTTTCAAACATCGATGTTGTCAGGGCAGTCAACTTCCAGCCGGTAAGCCTGGTGGGAAGAATGCCTGACCGGATGAGAGAAAAGCAGAGAATAACAATTCCAGGGGCAATAAAAAAGATCGAGCAGCAGACAGATGGAATGATCGGAAGGGAAGATTTCTTCACGGTACCGTCAACAACAAAAGTATCCAATTTTGTGGAGGCCCTGAAAGGTCAGGAAACGTATAAGCTCTCAATCCACTTTGCCTGCGGAATGGGTACCTATATCTTCAAAGATGAAGACAAGATAATCCCAATAACGAGATTCATCGATGTCAGGGGAATGTTCGAGTACATAGGAGAACTTGGCGATGAAATAAAGAATTCCAACTTCAGGAGACTCAAGAAGGTAGAGTCCACTTCCAAACTGCTGATGAGTATCAAGAAGTTCGTTGACTATGAGAAAGCACCAAAAGACTTCAAGCTGAAAGACATGATATACAATGCCTTCACAGGTGGCGACTACCATGGATTGAAGGCTTTCCACTACAAGAGCATGTTCATTGGTTTCATGCACTTCATGGACCCATACACATATGATGTTGACAGGGTTGAGAGGTGTGATATCCATTATGCCATGCCTGACGGAAGAGTAGTGCCATTCTGCGCATTCAATGTGATACCTGAACTGTACAGGGACGCAACACAGAGAAAGTACTCAATCCCCGCAAAACTGTATGAGGAAAGAACCGGAAAGGTCCTTAAGAAGGACAAGTACTTCCGTGACTACACAATGGCAGAGAAGAGGTCCATAATCTCGTTCTATGAGAAGAGCATAGGCAGGAAGCTCAGAGAGGACGAGATAGGTCTGAATCTCGAGGAACCAATACCGGTCATATCGTCACAAAGACCGGACTAAACATTTTTACCATTTTTAATCTTTCCTTTTTTAGATGAATTTTTACAGGATTCTTGATCATACTGCAGATCTGGAGATCATGGTTACTGGTTCAAATCTGGAAGATCTTTTCAGAAATTCATTCTCCGCCACAGCAGATCTCATATTTGATATTGGTACTCTGAAGGTCACAGTCAAAAAAACATTTCAATTGAAATTTATAGATCTTAAGGAAGCAATGGTAAAATTGCTGGGCATAATCCTAATGAATGTGGATTCAAACTCAGTACTATTTTTCTGTATATATGATCTTAAGATTTCGGGTGACACATTATCAGGATCTGCAGGAGGAACAAAGATATCCAGTCACATGGAACCAAAGAATCTGATCAAGGCCATAACCTATCATGACCTTTACATTGATCCCTCAGGAAAATCGGCCAAAATCCTTTTCGATATCTGAGATTAGGAATTGACGACAGTCTATTTTTTAGTTCTGCTATATTAATAAAAAAAATATAAGTTTGAAAGATATCCGGATAGATGTCAGCTTTAGTTCCAAAGCAGATCTTCTTTACCAGAGGAGTTGGAAGAGGAGAGAGTGAGCTCCAGTCATTTGAAGAAGCATTACGTGATGCCCATATTGCCCAGTACAATCTTTCCAGCATAAGTTCAATATTTCCCCCGAACTGTGAAGTTGTTTCGGTAAATGAAGGACTTAAGGTTCTCTCAGATGGGCAGATCCTGTTTTCAGTTCTTGCAAGAAATTCATCGAATGAACTCAATAGAATGATATCAGCTGCAATTGGTTATGCTATTCCCAGGGATAAGAAGAAGTGGGGATACCTGAGCGAGCATCATAGCTACGGTCAGACGGAAAAGATGGCCGGTTATTTCGCCGAGAAACTCGCAGCTGAAATGCTTGCCAGTACAATGGGCCTTCAGGATAAACTGGTATGGGATGAAACAAAGAATGAATACGTCCTCGAAGACAAGATACTGACTACCAAAAATATCTGTTCTACAGGAGTTGTCCTCAAGTCTGGGGAATGGACAACAGTAATAGCAGCTGCCGTGCTTATAGTTTAGGGTGATATGGAAACTTGGACTCCAATAGTGAAAAGAAATGGCAGCAGTACTGGGAGAATGAAGGTGTTTTTACTGCTTCTCCTGATCCCGAGAAAAAAAAATATTTCATAACAGTACCTTACCCGTACACCAATGCACCATTGCACATAGGACATGGGCGAACCTATCTGCTGGCAGACATTATTGCCAGATTTCATAGGATTAATGGATATAATGTTCTGTATCCAATGGCATTTCATCAGAGCGGTACACCGATACTTGCTCTTTCTCAGCGAATCAGGGCCGGCGACGAAAAAATGATCAGGATGTACACAAATTATCTTTCTCTCTATGAGAAGGATCAGGACAGTATAAGCAGGATACTTGCCGGATTCTCTGACCCAAAAAAGATTGCTGATTATTTCTCTGCTGAGATAATAAAAGACTTCAGCCTCATGGGGTTTTCAATAGACTGGTCCAGGAGGTTTACTACATCAGATCCGGTCTATCAGCAATTTGTCAAATGGCAATTTCTAAAGCTCAACGATCTCGGGTACATTAAGAAGGGGACATACCCAGTACTTTACAGCATCGAGGACGAAAATGCGGTAGGCGAGGATGACATAAAGGATGGCGACATCGATAAGGTGAGCATAGAAGAGTATACCGGAGTGATATTCAGGGGAAAACGTTTCTCGCTGATAGCAGCCTCATTAAGACCGGAAACAATCTTTGGAGTAACAAACCTGTGGATAAGTGATAGGGGCGATTATCTGCTCTGCATGCTCAATGGGAACGAGGTAGTTGTTTCCAGATCTTCTTTTGAAAAACTTGTTTATCAGAACTATGAAATTTCCCTACTACGTGAGATCAAAAGATCGGAAATACTCGGAGAGGAATTTGAAGTTCCATTCATTGGACGCAAGGTTAATGTCTATGAGTCATCAATAGTGAATCCTGATAATGGCACAGGAATCGTATATTCAGTTCCAGGTCATTCTATTTGGGATTATGCAGGAATAATGAATTCAGATTTTCATCCAGATCCGATAAAGATTATAGACGTTCCAAAGGACAGGAGTTCTGTGGAAAGTCTGTATCGTAAGATGAAGATACAATCTGTTCAAGATTCAGACAAGCTCAGGGAAGCGACACAGATACTTTACAGGGATGAATATTACAGTGGAAGACTGAACGATCGGAATGATGTTTACTCAGGAATGACAGTCAAAGAGGCGAGGGATGCCATAATTGCAGATCTCAGGAGACTTGGTCTTTCCATAATCGTATACGAAACAAGCAGGAATGCCGAAACTAGATCAGGATCCAGGGTCATTGTCGCGATTATAAAAGATCAGTGGTTTATTGACTATTCCAACAGGGAGTGGAAGGATAAAACAAGGGCACTGGTTGATTCTATGGATATATTCCCCGCTTCCTACCGGGAATCAATCAAGGAGGTCATCGAGTGGCTCAGAGAAAGACCATGTGCCAGGAAACGAGGAATAGGGACCAGACTGCCTTTCGACCAGAACTGGATCATAGAATCTCTCTCGGATTCAACGATATATCCGGTTCTATACACATGTTATCCATATCTGGTGAAGATATTTGAAAAAACGAGGGAGATCGCTACAGATATCCTCGATTACATAATGCTGGGCCTCCCGATCGCGGAAGGAGAATATGAAAGTAGTGTTATGGAACTGATAACACAAGCTAGAAAGGAGAAGGAGTACTGGTACGGCGTTGATTTGAGGCTTACTGCCACACCACATCTGACAAATCATCTCGTTTTTTACCTCATGAATCACGTCGCATTATTCAGTGGAAAGGATCTGCCACATGGTATAGCAATATCCGGACTTGTGATCGTTGAAGGTTCCAAGATAGGAAAGAGCAAAGGAAACGCAATTCCTCTTAGTGTGATATCAAACAGGTACTCTGCAGACATATACAGGCTCTACATGTCCATATCCGCCGATCCTCAGTCTGTGGTCGACTGGAAGGAGACGGAAATCCAGTCAGTGCAGAAGAAATACCAGCTTCTGCTTGAAACAATATCTTCGGTGGATTCCGTCTCCGATGATCTGGAGGATATGAGTGAGGTGGAAAAATGGTTCCTCTCGAGCTTCAGGTCCAGGATGATCACGTTCAGAGAGTCCATCATCAATTTCAACATTAGACAGGGAATAGTTTCGGTATTCTTTGACGTGATGAACGACATCAAGAGGCTTGAAAAAAGGGGTGGATCGCGAACCAGGATGCTAAAGATAATAATGGCAGAGTGGTTGAAAGCACTTTCGGTGGTAATTCCTTTCACATCAGAAGAACAATGGAACAGACTCTTGCTCCCAGGTTCTGTCGCTAATGCACAGATAGAGCATTATTCCCTTGATGCAATGGACAGGGATCTGATGGAGAGGGAATCCTACATAGACAGGGTAGAGGAGGATATCAGAAGCATCCTGAAGGTAATTGGAAAAGAACCTAAGAAAATCAGTATTGCCGTTGCAGGAGAGGAACAGATCAAGGTCATGAGGTATGTATCAGAGAACAAAACCAGGAGCCTGGACAAGCATTTGCTTCACCTTATTCCGGAGGCAATGAAGGTAAGGAATCTTGTTAGTTTCTATAATTTTGACGAATTCTCCGTTCTACAGGAAAACATGGTTTATTTTGCGTCAATTTTCAGGGCTGAGTTGAAAATAGATCGGGCCAAAACAGAAAAGAACAAGAACGCATGGCCGGGCAGGCCTCTTATCCACATTGAATAACCTCCGAAATCATATTAGATGAATAATTATTAGTTTGTGGAGTGATTACGAAATATGGAGTCCAAATGGAAGGAAAGGGTTTTTCAGGATTCAATTGAGGAGAGAGTTTATTCATCACGCCTGCTGGGATCAGAGGACACACTTGTCCTTCATGGTGGGGGAAACACATCAGTCAAGGTATCAGAAAAGGATCATACCGGGAGGATAGTTGAAGTCCTGAGGGTCAAAGGAAGTGGTTCAGATCTAGCTACAATTGAAAGGAGTGGATTTACCGGACTGCGACTTGAGGATCTCAGAACTGCTGCACAAATTGAAGAGATGAGCGACGAGCAAATGGTATCTTATCTCAAGAAAAGCATGCTCGATCCATCTGAAGCTTCACCTTCAGTAGAATCATTCCTCCATGCATTCATTCCTGAGAAGTTTGTGGACCATTCGCATTCAGACGCAATTCTTGCGCTAACCAATTCCGGAAAAAGTGGGGACGAAATAGCGTCCATAATTGGAAACGTGATCGTTCTACCGTATATCCCTCCAGGCTTCAAGCTTGCAAAGGCCGTTCTCGCAGTTATCCCTGATATATCTGAGACCACGAGAGGTATAATTCTTGAAAAACACGGCCTCTTCACATTTGGAAAGACTGCAAAGGAAAGTTACGAAAATCACATTGCAATTGTAAGCAGCGCAGAGAAATATCTCAGAGAGTTTGAAGGCAGGATCATGGCAAAGAAATTTGAGAGAGTCGAGATTGATCAGCAGACGTGGCTTCCAAGGATCAGAGGAGCTCTTTCAAGGAGAAGGAAGAAGCTGTTACTGATTGGAAGAAACCAAACAGCGTTGAAGATTTCGCAGTCAGAAGAAGCACTGCTGTTCCAGAAGGCTGGCCCTGCAACGCCGGACATGCTGATCAGGACAAAATATGATTACCTTTACTGTGACAATATTGATAACATCCTGAAAGAGATAGATGCTTTTGCGGAAAATTACGCAACAGAATACGGGAAATATGTTAAGGGCTTTCCCATGCACGATCCTTATCCATCAATAATAGTCATAAGGGGATGGGGAATAATAACCTCAGGAATCAGTCAGAAGGAAGCATCTATCGTCATGGATCAATTCACGCACTCAATGAAAGTGAATTCTCTGGCCAGAGCAATCGGAAAACATGAATTCATAACAAGACAGGAAGCCTATGACATGGAATACTGGCCACTTGAAGAAGCCAAGCTGAAGAAGACCGTTTACAGGAGCCTGCAGGGGTCGGTATCAGTCGTCACAGGTGCAGCAAGCGGGATAGGACTTGAAGCAACAATAAAACTTTCTCAGAACGGTTCAGTGGTAGTTGCCTGTGATATCGATCCGGATCTGAAGCAAATTGTAAACAACATGGAACCGCAGATAAGGGCAAACATATATCCTGTTAACGTTGACATATCATCAGAGAAAGAGGTCTCTTCACTTTACAGGGATATTGTTTCCATGTATGGTGGAGTTGATGTCCTCTTCAATAACGCAGGAGTATTGAGAACTGCACCTATCGACGAGACGACGGTGGAGGATGTTGAACTCAGTTTCAGAGTGAATTCGATGGGTGTATTCCTCATGACAAGGGAGGCGTTCATAATCATGAAATCACAAAAGACCGGAGGGAATATTGTGTTCAACATAACAAAAAATCTTACTCATCCAGGTGTTGGAATGCTATCCTACGGTTCATCAAAGGCGTTCTCTGCACAGATATGTCATTATGTTGCCAAGGAAGGAGGTCCGTACGGAATAAGGGCCAATATCATAAATCCCGACAAGATATTCAAGGGCTCAAAGATCTGGGCTAACGGGGTCCTGGAAAAAAGAGCACAGGCAAAGAAACAGACAGTTGACGAATATAAACGATCAAACCTTCTCAGGGTCGAGGTTCTTCCGGATCATGTTGCAAACGTACTTATATCGCTTCTCAACGATGAGATATTCGGAGCTACTACAGACGCAATGATCCCTGTTGACGGAGGGGTAATCTGATTAGAGGAATCTGCTCATAATTCTGGTCATACTTACTGCTATCCCAAAACTCCTGAGATCCTTTCTCACACTCATCAGGTTCTTAATGTTTGAGAGATCTCTCAGATGACCCGTCTGTGATTTCTTCAGGAGATCGAAAAGCCCGTAATAATAACCCATTTTACTGTAGAGACAGGAAATGTAATCTTTCCTGATCCTGTAAATGTCATCGCTCCTGGATATTGCACTAAAAAGACACTCTGCACTCTTAATAGATGGAATTATTCCTTCTCCAGTAATCGGTGATACACAGCCAGCGGCCTCTCCAACGGCAATCACGTTTTCATTTACAGATTCCCTGAACAGTGGCGCAAGTCTTATTCGCCTTCCTGTCACAAGTATTCTCTTCCTGTTGCCAAGATACTGGTCTATCAGGTTGGGATCTGTAGAACCCGCACCTATGTGCCACCTCTTTCCCAGCGGAAACTCCCAGTAGTAACCCCTACCATCCGGGAAATAATGAAAATAGAAATCATCATGATCACTGCTCTCGCAGAGATATTCCTTGGCAATCATGCTGTAATCCCGATCAGCCCCGCCTATCAATCCTCTTGAGAATCCAGTGGCATCAATTGTTAATGAGCCGGTATTTCGGCTTATCCTTGATCGGGAGATCTCAGTTCCCGATCTTATGTCATCGATCATTCTCTTCTTGTCTACTGTGCAAAGCCCAGATGATCCAAATTCAATTTCAAAATTTTTGGAGGAGAGAGATACGCTTCCTGCCTCAGACATAATATAATTTTCAACATCAAGATTTACAAGGTTGAGGAACTTCCCGATCAGGTTCCTGTTTGTAGCATATCCGCATGGCAGATAGTAATCATCTCTCCTTGGGTCATGGCAATCCAGTGAAAAACCACTATCCTGAAGCCTCTTCGCGAGATAGGAACCTGCCACACCCATGCCTGCAATGAAAATCAGTTTATCACCATTGGCATTACTTAATAGGGATCATGGTGAAATATATAATTAAGTTCAGTTACGACGGCAGCAGATTTTCTGGTTATCAAAAAGGCAATGGTGAAAGAAGCGTCGAGGATTCTATACAGACAGAACTGGAAAAACTGGGAATAAATTCAAGGATAAGATCTGCCGCGAGGACTGACAGAGGTGTAAGCGCAATATCCAACGTTTTCTCTGTTGAATACGATGATTCGATCAAAAAACTGTTGGGAATCCTGAATTCGAGGATCATGGACATGTCATTTCATTCGTTCACTCCAGTCGAAAACAGTTTTAATCCAAGGCACTGCACAATGAAATGGTACAGATACTACATTTTTCAAAACATCAACAGGACTGGAATCCAAAAGGTTCTTGACAAGTTCACCGGAATCCATGACTTCAGAAACTACTGCCGAAACGATGGTAGAAACACAGTCAGAAGCATAAACAGCATAAAAGTAGGATCACACGGGGTCTTTACCTTTGTAGATTTCTATGCACAGAGTTTTCTGTGGCAACAGATCAGGTCAATAATTGCTTATGCCATGCAGCATGCAGAATTTTCTGAGGATCCTGATCCTTTCAATGCTGACACAAGGTATGGCAAAATTGCACCTCCAGATCCTCTCATTCTAATGGATATAGCATATGAATCTCTAAAATTCACCCCATTCGTATCAAGATCTAAAGAAAAACTCCATGTAAAGAACTTCAGCGAGATCAGATCGAGATATACGTTTCTTGGCCTGGAACTGAATTATTTAAAGAATCCTGAAATCTTCGCGGAAAAACCTGAAATTGACGATTCAATCCTTTCAGCAGGCACGTAGTTTCTGATTTGGAAGCAACATATTATAGCTATCCTTAATAAGAAAAAAAGCAATTTCTTGTTTATGCCGCATGAAGTCAGAGGTGAATTAATCCAGGTTGGAGAAACACAGGTATTCCAGAGAAAATCATATTCAGGCAAGAACAGGAATAACATAATTCTCATTCATGGCTGGTCTTATACTTCCAGCGACTGGGAAAAGGTTGATTTCTTTGGGCAACTGTCATCAATAGGGTTCAATGTCTATGCTCCAGATTATCCTGGTTTTGGCAGATCTCCACTGAGTTCAAAATACGTTATCTCCAGAGGTGACATAAATAAAGGTCCCCTGTTTGTCAGCGACTACATGGATTCATTAGGACTCAGAAAGGCACATCTTCTCGGTGCATCAATGGGAGCAGGTATGGCTGTGATGTCAGCCATTGAAAGCCCGGAGTCATATTTTAGCGTGACTGCCATTGCTCCTGCCTGGATCGAAAACAGAAAGGAAGATCTGAGAAATGTAACTGTACCTGTCCTTTTTGTGTGGGGGGCTGAAGATAAGACGGTCCCTGTAGCGCTTGCAACAGAGTATTCCCAACTTTGCAAAGGATCGAAACTGGACATCATTCAGGGTGCAGGACATCCGGTATATCTTGAGCAACCTGAGAAGTTCTTCAAAATCCTGCTAAGTTTTCTGAAAGGAATTCAAAGTTGATCAACAATAAATGCCAGCGTATTTCCAAACTCCTCTGGAAAATGAGTCCTGTCTGTTTCATTCGAACAATAATCCATTCAAAAAGATTAATAGTAAATCTTAAATTCACCCTGAACAGGTAATTGAAATGCCACAAACAGTTAACACAATGGTAGAGGGTGGAAAAGCAACAACAGGTCCTCCGCTTGGCCCTGCGCTGGGGCCCCTAGGGTTAAATCTTGCACAGGTTATTAAGGATATAAACGAGAAGACCAAAGCGTTTCAGGGGATGCAGGTTCCGGTTTCTGTAATAGTTACGGATCCAGCACAGAAGAAGTATGAAATAAAGGTTGGAATACCTCCGACTTCTGCTCTCATTAAAAAGGAACTGGGTATAGAAAAAGGATCAGGAAAGAAAAAAGAACAGATAGCAGGCAATGCAACTATCGAACAGATTAAGAACGTTGCCAGATCAAAGCTCTCAGATATGATGTCATACGACCTCAAAGGTGCAGTCATGGAGGTTTTAGGCACATGCGCGTCTCTGGGAATAACGGTTGAGGGCAAAGATCCAAAGGAGATACAAACACTTATAAAGCAAGGATCGATGCAGATTTAATCGATGTAGGAGAGGTTGCCTCGTTAATACTACATTAAGGTGATTCAATTGGCGGAAGATTCTCTAGCACTTGCATTAAAGGAAATCAAACAGAGTGGAAAGGAAAGAAAATTTCTGGAAAGTATAGAAATGGCGGTTAACCTGAAAGATGTTGACCTCGCAGACCCTAAGAACAGGGTGAACGAGGAGATAATATTGCCAAATGGTCGTGGCAAAGATACTAAAGTTGCTATTATAGGGTCAGAAGAACTCAAGTCCAAGGCAAAGGGGGTTGCAGATTTTATTTATGGCCCGGAAGACCTTTCAAAATTTGCAGAGGACAAGAAAAACTTCAAAAAAATTGCAAATCAGGTGGATTTCTTCATAGCTGAATCCACGTTGATGGCGACGGTTGGAAAGACGCTTGGTCAGGTGCTGGGCCCAAGGGGTAAAATACCAAAGCCCGTTCCACCGGGACAGGATCCGGCGTCAATCATATCTAACCTGAGGAAAACTGTCAGGGTCAGGAGCAGGGACAGGCGAACATTTCATGTCCTTGTTGGAACCAAGAAGATGTCAGATAAGGAAATTAGAGAGAATATTTTAGCAATAATGAAGAGACTTACAGGAAAACTCGAGAAAGGAACAGGTAATATAGAGTCAGTTTATATCAAAAGCACAATGAGCAAGGCCGTAAAAGTTAACACGGGTGATCTGCAATGAGCAAGCCTGCCCAGTGGAAATTGGAACTTGTTACAGATCTGGCCAAGAGAATTTCTGATAACAAGCTTATTGCTGTTGCCAGCGTAAAAGGAATCAGGAACTCGCAACTTCAGCAGATAAGGAAAGATCTTCGCCAGAAGGCAAGGATTCAGGTAGTACGGGTGAGATTGCTGGAGAAAGCTCTCGATCAGGCCAAACTGGCTAACAGTGATGGTTTTAAAGAATCAGCAACCGGTCAGATAGCCCTGATTACGACAGCAGAGTCTCCTCTCAGACTTTATGAAATGCTGAATCACACCAAGCAGAAAGCACCTGCAAGAGGAGGAGAGATTGCAGATCAGGACATAATAATAGAAGCCAAGGAAACCAGTTTCCCTCCAGGGCCCATGGTCAGCGAATTCCAGAAGGCAGGTCTGTCCACTGCCATAGAAAAAGGAAAAATAGTAATCAAAAAAGATACTGTATTAGTCAAGAAGGGAGAGATCATTTCAAGTGAGAAGGCCAAACTCATGGAAAAACTGGAAATATTTCCACTTACAGTTGGTCTTGACCTACTTGGAGCTTACGGGGAAGGCACATTTTACTCTAAGGAATCAATTTCCATCACCATAAATGACATCATGGGGTATGTTGCAACAGCATATTCACAGGCAAAACAGACAGCACTTCAGTCCATGTTTCTTGTTCCAGAAATAATTCCCGAACTTCTGATCAGAGGCAGGATAGCGGCAGAGGCACTTTCCATAGAGACTGGTTTCATAGATGAAAAGAATATGGGCATTTTCATACTGAAGGCCATAAGAGAAGCAAACGCCCTGTTAACGGAGGTAGAGGGTGGAACTGCTGAAGAAGTAAAAGAAGAAAAGAAAGAAATTAATAAACCCGAGGAATCATCCAAGAATACTGAAGAGGATGTGTCTCAGGGATTAGGCGCACTATTTGGATAAAGGAGGAAAAAGAAAATGGAATATATATATGGAGCACTGTTACTGCACTCAGCTGGGCAGGAAATAGACGAAACCAAACTGAAGAAAGTACTCGAGGAAGCAGGAGTCAAAGCGGACGATGCCAGGATCAAGGCCATGGTAGCTGGATTGAAAGAGGTAAAGATAGACGAGGTTCTGAAGAACGCTGCGTCAATGTCGGTGGCTGCGGCTGCTCCTTCTGCCCCTAAGAAGGAAGAGAAGAAGAAGGAAGAAAAGAAAGAGGAAAAGAAAGAAGAGAAATCAGAAGCCTCTGAAGAAGATGCAATGGCTGGATTGAGCTCGCTCTTCGGATGATTGTTTAAATGGATATTTACGTATACTTTTGGGGAGTTTTAAAATACCTTCTGCCTGTAATGCTTCTAATAGTTGCATTATGGGTGGAACCAAACTATCTTCTCCTAATAATATCTTTGATTTGGATACTGAGTTCAATCACTGTTTCTGTCCTGTATCTTGATCCCAAGAAGTATAATGGGCAGAGATACTAAAATTTTTCAAATATTATAGTCTATTTTTATGATAGCTATTTACACTCCTGATATGGCTTGATATTATGGATGAAAGTTAATGAGATTTCGCACCTGCCGGGGTTGGGTATTTCCAATCATAATCAGAAGAATTATACAGACTTGAATTGTATTAATATGTGATATATTCTGCATAAGTGCATTAATCCATGATCTGTATCTATGGATAGAGGACATAGAGTTATACCCAATAAATTTAAGCATTACTGAATTCACAGGGATGATAACTTCCAATGGTGGATGTTAACATGGTTAACGGAAATCGTAACCTAGTAGAAATAGCCTCAAAGAAAATTACAAATACTTGCCTACCAGGAACTTTTTATGGAGCCTTGATAAAATAGCTAAATTAATTCCCAAATATCAGGAGAATATGGCAGGAGATTCTTTAGCACAAAACTCATCTTGTTCTCTCTCGCAACTTCAAATAGAATAGAATAATATTCATACAGACTTCCAGCTGGTAGGAATACGGTTACATCGATATTGCCATTACTGGGCTTGACAAAATACCGCATTCTCATTATATGCTCCTTATTGGCAGCATCCCTCACAAGATCCAGAAAATTATTCTTTATTCCTATCTCATAGATACCGTCTTTTAGAGAGATAGGAATTAATCCAGGGATTTTTCCTTCTAGGGAATGGTCTGAGTAAAGAATCACAGCGAAGCCATGACCCTTGCTGAGATTACTCTTCACCTCAGCAATGATCCCGGAATCCTTTGATAAATCGTAAAGTACCTTGTTTTTCTTATCAACCTTCACGCTGTATGTTACAACCGCAATAGGGTAGTCTGAATGAACCATATCTACAATTTTCATGATACCTGGGCTAGGTCCCAGCCAATCCAATCTGGAGTTATCCGTGTCTGAGACATACTCTGAAAGCAGATCAGAAACCCTGACCAGATCACTGTTATGAAATCTTGCATAAACGTACATGTAGCCACCTCTCATGTCAGATCTGTTTATAACCAGCGATGGCAGATCCATCAACTTATCAATTATGGCCAGATCTTTCACATTGTTGATCCTGGAATCGATTACATAAGATTCCTCTCTTTTAACCGCATTGAATTTCTTAATGATTAAGCTAATTTTAGGGTTTTTCTCTACTTTGGGGAAATAAATACTCATCCAGGTCGAATTATCTTTCGCACGGAATATATAAATTGGTAATTTTGTATCAATTTCTGAACTTGAGTTGAAAAACTCATTGTCTTGGCGCAATTTTAGTACCAATCGCATGTCAAGTTTACTGTCTATGTCCTTTACCAACACAATGACTTAACACCCTCATAGAATAAAAATATTTAGTGTAATAAAGGAAGGTTTTTGAATATGATCAGTTTAAGAAACAAGTTTTAATTCCTGAAGTTTTTTCATTACTTCAACGGAATGATCCTTCGGGGTAACTTTACTATAGACATATGCAATTTTTCCATTTCTGTCAATTATGAATGTAACCCTTTTAGCACTTTTGGAATCGCTCGTTGCACCGTACATCTCAACAATCTCTCTTGACTTGTCAGAAATAAGCGGAAAATTGAGATTGTACTTGTCCTTGAAGTTTTTATGTGATTTGGGAGAATCAATACTTACGCCAAGTACTACCACCCCCTTCTTCTGAAACTCCTCAAAATTGTCTCTGAAAGAGCAGGCCTCGGCGGTGCATCCGGGGGTGTCATCCTTCGGGTAAAAATAAAGCACAACAGGTTTTCCCCTGAATTCTTTAAGGCTAACAGACTTTCCCTCTTCGTTTATGGACTCAAAATCTGGCGCTGTATCTCCAACATTTAATAATCCTGTCATACTAATTGTTATAACAATGTAATAATTAAAGATTGGCAAGCAAGTTTGCCTTTCTTTTTAGGGAGAAGCAATTGAATACAGGCATAAGTACAAAGATGATAGGTCAGAGGAGTTAAAATGAAAAATTTTTTTGGGGTAATTCCCGATTCCGTAAACATGACTTACTACAGAGTTGGCATATCCACCAAACTCTTTGAGAAAACAAATTCAGTCATAGCGTGGGTGGCTGGAAAACCTGTTCTCCTGGCAACGTACAGAGAAAGATATTACGCTATGGATCCTGTCTGTTCTCACATGGGATGTGCCTTAATAGATCACGTGGAAGAAAATGAAGCGGTATGCCCCGCACACAGTGCGAGATTTGACATTACCAGCGGAAAACTTTTGGTCTCTCCCAGGATAAAACCTGAGATAAAATGCGAATATACCGACTCAAATAACCCTCTGAAGACATATGATGTCCGGGAGAACAATGGTTTTCTGGAAATAGATTTATGATTTCCACATTCTGATTTTACAGCAAGGACTCTGAAAATCAAAAGTCTGTCTCAGAATATATTTCAGAATGCCCGTGATATGTTCACGCCATCGACCAGTACGTATGGCATCTCTGAAGCGGCAATTTCCTGCCACCATTTCGCTTTCTTGGTCTCTGATGATGTCTTTTTGATGGACTTCAATATATTGGGAATTGAATCACTTATCCTTATGCCCTTCCAGCGTGTAGTTATCTTTCCATTCTCAACAAGATATATACCATCACGTGGGACAGTTGAGAAAACCCCGTTTCTATAATCCTGGAATCTTGTGTACCATGTGTTCTGGATGAAAAGTCCTCTCTTCATGGACGAGATCATTTCATCAATCTTTTCGTCTCCGCAGGCCAACTTGAGCTGCCATGCATTAGGATTGAGAATACCTGCATTCCCAGTGGTCTCTGTCTTGAATGTCCTGGAAGTGGAGAACGAGTGAAAATATGTCTTCAGGATACCATGATCCACAACTGTATTTTTCCTTGTTGGTGCACATTCATCGTCAAATGCCCTGCCGCCAATGCCTGTGAAATCAAGAGGATCATCTATGAGCGTGACTGCATCTGAGGCAACCTGCTGACCTATCTTGTCCTGCAGAAAACTCAGCCTCGATATTACTGATTCTGCAGAAAAAAACTCAGAAGAATATGTCAGAAGATTTCCTATGACGTAAGGAGACATTAAAACGTCTATCCTCCCTTCAACCCCATCAGAATGATCTGTCTTCATGGTTGCGTTTGCCGCACTGTCCTCTCCGAGTTTCGTAAATTCACTATCACGCATATCACTCATAATACCTGAATGACTTGACTCCTGGCCTGTATCACCATTCTTGAATGATCTGATGAGGGTTTCATATCCTCCTGTTGGAAACTCAACGTAATTGTAGTTTGTCCTGATAGTTTCCAGCCCCTCTTTTCTGTAGATAAGTCCCGCTGATTTTTCAGCTCCGTTATCCATTGCACCGTTTATCAGCGTCACGCTTTTGTCTACTATATCGATATCACTTAGTTTGCGGACTGGGAGAGGTCTTTGGGATACCTTGCTATCATAAATACCATTGAAAGAAGGATTCTCAGGCATCTTGGCAATCATTGAGGACAGTTTTTCAGGAATCGAATCAAGGGAAGACATGTCATTCACAGCAAGAGCAAGTATTTTCTTTCCCCGGGATACGAATATACCCATAGAAAATTCGTTCCATTCAGCGTCCATGTCCTTCTTGCTTCCGGAGAATCTCACCTGCCTGACATTCCCAAAGTAATGGGATACTATTATCTCATCAAAACCTGATCTTGAAAGTTTCTCATACAACCTGTCTATAACTTCCATGTTCGATCACCTCAACTGATGTAAACGCCTCTGAGCCTTGTGTTCGGCCCACCCATCCACACATCAACGCCCTGCTCAGGATCGCCCTTTCCGCAGGTTCCAGCGGAGAACTGAAGATCTCTGGAAACCGCATCAACGGAACTGTAAAGCTTGGTTGTTGTTGTCTCAATAACAGGTCTCCTAACGGGTTCTCCCAGCTTCCCGCCAGTTATCCTGTATGCTTCCTTGCCGACATACTTCTCGTTATACCTTATATCGTCAATGTTCCACTCAGTATACGAAACTATGTAGATTCCATCCTTTATTCCCTCTATAAGCTCTTCCAGTGTGTAGTCTCCAGGTTCAATATAGGTGGTGCTCATCCTTGGGATAGGTTCCATGTTCCATGCAGAGGATCTTCCACATCCATTGGGCTGCACACCGAGAATGGACGCACTCTCCCTGTTATGAATGAACTCGTCGGTCATTCCTTCTCTGTATAGATATTTCTTTCTTGACTCTATACCTTCATCGTCATATTTATAGTAGCCATAGCTTCTTTGTAAGGTAGGGTCGTCTATCACACTAACCTTATCGGACCCAACCCTGAATGGATATTCCTTTCCTGAAAGAAACGACTCTCCAGCCTGCGCGCCCTCCCTGCCTATTATCCTGTCGTATTCTGTTGGATGACCTGCTGATTCATGCGCTACTATTCCGGATATTTCCGGGCCTATTATAACGTCATAAACTCCAGGTTTAACGCTCTTCGATTTAATAGCATTTTTTAGAGAACTAATATCCTTAGTGGCTTTCTCTTCAATCTCAAGATCCTTAATAAGTTCATATCCAGCTGTTATCCCGAACTGCGCAGAGGATTGTTCGAAGTTGCCCGAATCCATTATTCCAGCTACGTAATAATATCCAATTCTGGGGTATTCTCCCTCTATGGAAGATCCAAGCGTGTTCATATAATGTTCCCTTCTGAAGCTGTCATGCAGAACATTTATCCTGATCCCGGCCCCAAGTGAATTCATGAGTTCATCGGTGGACCTGACCATATCTATCCGGTCATCCATCGACAGATCAGCTGGCGTTTTCGAAGCAGCAACCTTCCATCTTGCTTTGGTATCCTTCCCGAGGCTTATCTTATTTTTTCCAGGTTTATTTGAACGTGAAATAGCGCCATCAATGAGCCTGAAAACTTCATTCCTGTCGCTACTGTTGGTGAAAACATAACTGATGGATTTGTTAACTATCCTGACTGCAATCCCGCTGTCTCTGGAAGACTGGAATCCCTGGAATTCTCCATTTCGAAAGGAAACGCCATTCTCTTCAGTGGACATGAACCTAACATCAGCAAATGCTGATCTTTTGTCGCAGTATTCCAGTATACTGTCCAACATCTCTTCCATTCTAGGACTGCTCCTTTATTTTCCTAAGCCTGCTTTCATAGTCGTCAAGAATTTCTGAAAGGCAACGCCCGAAATTCCAGCCATATGAGTTTATTGACATGAAATACTTTCCTGCGGACAATCTTGTCCTCAAAGAGTATTTTACGCTACCTTCTGTCTTGTATCTTATGACGTGAATGTCAAAAGTGCCATACGGTACTCCAGCAATCCTAAGAAATCTCTGCGCAAATTTGTCTGTCAGGAAATATGTAATGTCGTAAAGATCATCATCGTTATGATCCAGTCCTGTAACGTTAACCAGAAGACCTTCATTGTTTTCTGCAGGGGTAATCAGGTCCAGAAGATCATTCATGCCTATAACACCATTTATCTTGTTGTTCTCATCAAGCACGGGAACTATATGCAGGTAATACTTGTTCATTATTTTTGCAGCTTCAACGACATTGTCATGGATACTTACAGAGTGGGCATCTTCATTCATTATGGAACCTACAATCACCTTGGTGGGGGTCTTGTTGTTTGTATATTGTCCGTAGGTAATCTTCTCAGGGTCCTTGAGGATCAGTTTCATAGCGTCCTCGAATCTTAGGATTCCCTCTAATTTTCCATCTTCGCTGCATACTGGTATTTCATATTCCTCGAGTTCCCTGAGTTTTTCCATAGCAACATCTACGGGATCTTCAGGTGTCACGTAAACCGGATCAGGGGACATTATGTGGACCGAAGTAACTCCGCTGAATTTCCCCAGCCCTTCAAAATTCCTGATAATGTCGGCCTTCGTGACAATTCCAAGGAGAATTCTGTCATCTACCACAGGGAGTGCTGAAATGCCAGAATCCTTCATTGCGCCTATGATAGAGCCAACATCGCTGTTAGGAGACAAAAGAGGAGTGTTCCTTATGAAGTTGGATATCTTGGATTTTGTATGCAGACTTCTCCTTCTTATTAGATCTGCGGACAGTATCATCCCAACATACTTCTTTCCATCCATTACAGGAAGCGAGTGAATACCGTTTTCCCTCATCATGGTAACAGCGTCTATAACGTTAGTATCAAGGCCAATCGACAGTACATCCTTAGTCATAATATCTTTTGCGAGCATTTTACTATCACCAATATTTATGCTGAAGATCCGAAACTAGGTCGGTAACTTCCTTGGTAACTTCCTCATTACTTAGGGCTTTATTAATTAATTCTCCAATTTTTTCCATGTCATGCATTCCCAGCCGGCTAATCTCAGAAGTGCCAATTCTTCCATCACGATCAACAATTATCATGTTCTTCTCAAGAATCTTTGAAAACGATATCTTGTCAAGGGAGCGGCTTGAGAGAGAGTTCTCATCGACAATCAGCTGGTGTGAAAAACTGAACCATGGAGTGAATTTTATGCCAATATTCAGATCATTCAGCACCTTTCCCAGCATCTTTGAATTCCGAACTACCGTGCTTGCATATTCTTCCCCGGAAACAAGCATCTCTTCCATTGATACACCAAGTGCAGCCAGCCTTGAGGGATGGTAATTGTCCATGGTTTTCCATATAAGGTTATCGGAGATCTTGCCCATTAGCTCAGAATCGTTCGAAAGAATAATGCCACCCTGCGGACCGAAAAAGGTCTTGTGCGTCGAACCTATAAGCACATCAGATCTGAAGATCGCATCTGTCTGGAATGCCTTGCCAGCAATCAGTCCCATCACATGTGATCCGTCGTAAACGACCTTCAGATCATAGTTCCACGCTATCTCGTTGATCCTCCCGAGATCATATTCCCTAACAAATGCTGACTGACCCAGCACGATGGCTTTTGGCTTTTTTTCCTTTACTACCTTTTCAAGTTCATAGAAATTTATCTCCTGTCTGTCATAGAAATAAGGAATTGGAATCCCTGTAAATCCAAACATTCCTGGTATCATGTCATTTCTATACCCTGGGTACCCCCCATCCTTCTCGTCTATGTACAGGAATGATTCTCCCTTTTTTAGGACTGATAGCAGGGTAGATTCAAGGGCTACATGACCTCCGACAGGTCTCACTTCTGCGTACCTGCTCCTGTAGAGTTTCGAGGCCATTTTTTTGACGCTTTCCTCTATCTCTTCAATGATTGAGGCTCCGCCATAGGAATTTTCATGCGTTTCATGATCCACGTGGGAATACCTGGATGCCATTCCGGATCCCAGCGCGGCTCTTGCATTCCTGCTCATGATATTCTCTGATGCCTGCAGGTTGAGGCACTTGCTTCTATACTCATCAAATTTCTTAACAAGCTTCAGTATTTCACTCATCCGGATCGCTAAAAGGTAATCGGTGGAATCTTAACTAAATTATGCCTGCAAATGGCACTAAAGATCGATCTGAAAAATAAAAACGGATCAGATGCCTACCCAGGGGTTCCTCTTGTAAGCCTTGGACACAATCATCGTCTCAAAATTAGTCACGCCATCAAATTTTGTAATCATGTCCTCAAAGTTCTGGAGTGTTTCCATATTCAGAAACAGTGTTTCAGCAATTATCTCATTTTCTCCACGTCTCCTGTACAGACCTAGTATGTTGATATTATTAGAGAGCTTTCCTGCAACTGCATCAAGCTTGTCACTGTCCACTTTTATTTTCAGGAACACCTTAATACTGTTCTCTATGGCCTGCAGATCTACAAGAGCGGCAAAACCCAATATTATCTTTTTCTTAGTAAGTTCTGCAATTCTCCTCCGGACGGTGGCTTCGCTTGTCTTAAGTATCTTTGATATCTCTGAATTAGGAATTCTAGCGTTGTGTCTGAGCATACAGATTATGGCCTTGTCAAGATCATCTATGGGTAACAGGGCCGGATCGATTCCAGTCCATCTAAGAACTATATCACAACTATATTCGTCAACAAACTTCTCAGGGTCGAATTTCTCTGACATATTCTGACAGTCAACTTATGTATTTATTCCTTTTGCGTATGATTAGTGAACTGCCTTGAGCATAGGCCTTAATTCATCGTCTGCAACATACAGTAAAGTGAAACAATGAGCTTGGGTAGATATATTTCAGAAAACAAGAAAACTTCCCGCTGGTTGAAATTATCTGATACTTTTTAGAATTTCGGTTAAGTTTTTATTGGAGCCATAAATGTGCCCGCAGACTGGGATAGATTTGAAAATATACTACGAAGCGTATGGATGCACATTGTCGAAAGCGGAATCTGGGCTTTATGTCAACAGGATGCTTGCTGACGGTTCCAGTCTGGTAGATTCTCCCAGTGATGCTGACATATCAATAATCAACACATGCGTGGTGATAAAAGGCACAGAGGACAGAATGATTCAGAGGATTTCTGAACTCACGCGGTCCTCAAAAGTGAAGGTCTTGGGCTGCCTTTCCACGGTCAATGGAGGATCACTTGCGGATCCAAACATAGAGGTCCTTTCCTCGAGAGAATTCAGGTCATTTTATTCCGGTAAGCTTGATGATATTGAAATCAGGGAACCATCAATTATGGAAGGCATTCCAATAAACCAGGGGTGCACTGGTAGCTGCAATTTCTGCATATCTAGGGTTGCAAGGGGAAAACTGGTGTCAAGACCTGTAGAGAAGGTAACTGGACAGGTAAAAATGCAACTGGCGCGAGGTATGAAGGAAGTAAGGATAACATCTCTTGATACTGCCGCTTATGGCAAGGACATTAATGTCAGGCTCCCAGATCTTGTAAGATCAATAACTGCACTGGATGACGATTTCATGCTCAGGATCGGGATGATGGAGCCAAAGAATACATCAGAGATACTTTCAGGACTCCTTGATTCTATGCGTAGTGATAAGGTATTCAAGTTCCTTCACATTCCTGTCCAGAGCGGAGACGACAGAATGCTTGATGCAATGAACAGAGAATATTCTGTGCGGGATTTTTTGAAAACTGTTTCTGAATTCCGGAATATTTTTCCAGACTCGGTTCTCTCAACGGATTTGATCACTGGTTACCATGGAGAAGATCAGCAAAGTTTCGAAAACTCATTACTGTTGCTCGAGAAAACAAAGCCAGAAATTTGCAACATCACCAGATTCTCTCAGAGGCCGTTTACCCCGGATTACGAAAAATCTCCTCCCCCGTCAAACATTGTCAAGAAGTGGACAAAAGAAATGAGCGATTTTCACAGAACTATTGTCAAGGGCAAACTCGAGTCACAGATCAACAGTGTGAAAAACCTGCTCATAACAGAGAGAGGCAAGAATGACACATGGGTCGGAAGAGATAACGCGTACAGGCCGGTTGTGGTTACCGGAGATCTGCATCTTTTTGAAAAAGTTTCATGTGAGATAGTTAGCAATGGCCCGACTTACCTTATAGGGAAACTGATCTAGGGCATGCTGTCAACAGATATTATTTCATCCATCACATATCTCTCCGGCGATTTTATTTTAAACATAGACTGGAACTCTGGCGGAGTAAGTATGGGCATACTGAATTTATCCTCATCATCAATGGATACTCTTGGACATCCAGTAAAGACCACCGCATCACACCTGAGATTCTCGTAGTCAGTGGGTTTTACATCATCCGCCTTAAGAAGTATGGGGTTAAGTCCAAGGGAAGATGCCTGTTTCATCAGAATCTCTGCAAGCCTGATTCTATACTGTCCAATCTTTGTATCTGCTACGATACAGACCTTCTTGGCATCAAGTGCTTTTGATATTTTTACATATCTTTTCCTGAGGAATCTATCTGTTTCATCCTTCATGGATACTATTCTCAATTCATTCACGTCAAGTATGAAAGTCTCTTTGTCGGTGGATAGCTGTACTCCAATTGCATGAAACTTTCCCGTGCTGACAACAAGGTAACAGTCAACCTCATTGGATATGGAATGTGCAGAACTGAAGTTGCATCCAAGCACCTGCCCGGGATATGTCATTCTAGAGTCCTGCTTGCCTATGATCGTGTTAAATCCATGTTTGGTGAGAAATTCCCTTACTCTTGCAGTAAGATGCATGTACTGGATCGAAAATAGCAGGCCCACATTCTTGCCTGCCTGCCTGAGTGGATCAAGGTTAAGCCTTTCCAGATCAACCTCATTTTCAAAGAAAAACTCTTCAAAAATAACAGGTTTTGGGTATCTGACATTGGGCAT
>JBBYJL010000079.1:0-4995 GCA_043196285.1 Thermoplasmataceae archaeon
ACAGGATATGGTCTTGGAGCATATATTCTCAACAGAGATATGAGACCACACTCAGACCCCCTTGGACCGGATAACATACTCGGTGTTGTCACGGGAGTTTTTAATAGCCATGCTGTGCCACTAGGAGGAAGGTTCCAGGTGGTTGCTAAATCTCCAATAACAGGCGGATGGGGGGATGCCAATTGCGGCGGGAAATTCGGACCTGAACTGAAGAATGCGGGATATGACGCAATTTTTGTTAAAGGGATTTCTAATAAACCAGTATTTCTGAAAATAGTAGACGGTAAGGCAACTATAGAAGATGCATCTTTCCTGTGGGGAAAAGACGCATATGTGACAGAAGATGAACTGAAGAAGATAGACCCAAAAGGACAGGCACTGGTTATTGGTGTTCCAGGAGAAAAGATGCTTAACGTTGCATCTCTAATGAATGATTATGGCAGAGCGGCAGGAAGGTCCGGCCTGGGTGCTGTGATGGGATCAAAGAAACTGAAGGGAATTTTTGTTAGGGGAACAAAGAAGGTTCCGGCAGCAGATCCGTCCCTCCTGAATGAAACTATTAAAGAGATTCAAATTTTATTCAGAAAAAACATTGACCTTGCCAGGCCCTGGCAGCTTTTCGGCACAACAGCTACAACTGAATCGTCACACCTGAATGGCGATACCCCGATAAAAAACTGGGCTGGAGTCGGTGCACTGGATTTTGGATCGATCAACGCAAGCAAAATAAGCGGAGAAGAGATAAGAAAGGATAAGCTGCAATCATACGGTTGCGCACAATGTACCTTGGCTTGTGGTGGGCATGTGAGACGGAGCACTAAGTATGGTGAAATAGATGGACATAGACTGGAATATGAAGGAACAGGCGCATTCGGAGGCCTTAACCTCAATTCAGATCTTGATGCAATGTCAATGGCATTCGAAATATGCAACCGCGCAGGGATGGATATCATTTCAGTCGGTGCTGTCATTGCCTTTGTAAATGAATGTTTCGAAAGAGGAATCGTAAAGAAAGATGCTATAGGCTTCGACATAGGTTTCGGGAACCCCGATGCAATGGTTCGGCTAACGGAATTAATAGCAAAAGGGGAAGGTATTGGTAAAATCCTGGGAATGGGATCCAAATACGCTGCGTCAATATTCGGTGCGGGAAGCGATAAATTTGCAATAAATGTCGAGGGACAGGACTTGCCGATGCACGATCCTAGGCTCATGCCAAGTCTTGCTACAACATACCTGGCAGATCCAACACCTGGGAGGCATACTGCTGGTGGAATCGGATTTGACGAAGGTGGTGAACTCACACTACCATTTGAATATACCCGCCCACAGCAAAAAATTGAGAGATATGAATATCATGGAAAGGGAAAATTGCAAGCTCTTTCTGTATATGGAGTGCAGGTGTTAAATGCAACAGGAATGTGCCTGTTCTCAACCTCAGTTTGGCCCAACAGTTATCCGTATTCAAAGCTACTCAAGGCTATCATGGGATGGGATGTGAGTTCAGGAGAACTGATGCAGATAGGAAAGCGCATACAGGTTTTGAGGCATCTCTTCAACTACAGGGAAGGGATCAATCCGTCTGAAATAGTCCCGCCCGGGAGGATGATCGGAAATCCACCTCTTGAAGCTGGACCAACTGCGAATGTTACTGTCGATTACAAGTCTATGGTAAGCGAATACCTTTCGGAAATCGGTATTGACAATAATGGGAAGCCGCTTGAAAGTATAATTGAAGACCTTCAAATCGATTTGTAATCATCATCCGCTACGCTTTGACGACAGGCTAAATCAAAGTGTTTAGGAAAACATGTAGGTCTAACTCATAAAGTTTAAGGTATTTTTTGCTATTCATCATTGATAAATATGAAACTGTCTAAGACGAACATGACTATCATTGTAGTGCTGATTGTCGGCCTTCTTGTGGGTGTGTCAATTGGATACTATATCCCAAAGAATTCCGGCAGTTCTAACTCTAGCATATCAGTTTTTGCCGCAGGTTCATTGAAGTACTCCCTTGGGAATAATTTCAATCCATACTTTACGAATTCAACAGGCATAGGTGTCGGAAGCGTATTTTCTGGTTCAGTAAGCGGCGCCAGAAATGTTCAGAGTGGAATTCATTACGACGTATTCATCTCGGCTTCTGCAGCTGTTATTCCATCCATATTGATACCTAATTACACCGACTGGATGATCATATTCGCCACCAATGAGATGGCAATAACATGGATCAACCCCTCCTATAACATTCCGGTCAACGCATTCTGGTTTGAAAATATAACTGCTCCAAATATTACAGTAGCTGCATCCACATCCCAGCTTGACCCAAGTGGATTCCAGGCTATTGAGATGATAAAACTGGCAGGTCTTCTTTACACAGGCTGGGATAATTCCGCGTACGGTGAATACGTGAAAAAAGCATTTGACAACAATTTCTCTCTTTATATGAAATACAACACTGCATGGAACAACTGGTTTGGGGTGAATGGAACTCTCGCAAAAAAGCACTACGGAGGTAATTATCCAAACAATGATTCACTCGCGCTCTATGATCAGATATTCTCTTACATGCTTTCAAAAGACATGACCAAACTTACTACTGTTGAGATTGGGCTTGACGGATTACTAGAGGCAGGGACCGCAGACTATGCCCTGACATACAAATCGCAGGCAATTAACCAGGGTCTCTCTTATTTCAAGAACTCTGAAGGGGGAAATGGACTTAGTTCATGGATTAATCTTGGGAACATCTCCATGGATCATGTTGACTTCTACAGTATGGTTAATTCCACTGGTCCGACATCCCCAGACGACAACATAGGCAATCTCCCCGGAGCACCTATCCTTTACGCCGCAACTGTATTAAATGGAACTTCAAATCCTCAGGCTTCTTATTCTTACATATATTATCTGATAACTCAATCTGGCCAAAAATTCCTGGCGAATAGTGATTTCGATCCTCTCCCTGTGGCATTTGGATACAACACACAGTATATACCGGTAAGTCTGGAGGATGCAGTAATTCCGATCCCTTCATATCTTCCCACGTCTGCATATAGGTAAGAATTCGATGGATACTTGCTCGCGTGAGATAACCAAAACATTCTTTTTTACAGATGAAATAGACTTGAAGTTATGAGAATTAGGCTTCTTTATTTATTCTTTCCATTCATAATTGTTTATATCATATTTTTGGGGCTGCCATTGCTGAGAATAATCACATTCAACTCTCTTGGATATCTGATAAGTGATACATCATCCGGAATAATGACAAGCATCTATTACACTTACATCATTGCGTTTGGCGTCGCTATAATTGCAATTCTTTTTTCAATACCATATGCTTTTGTCTTTGCAAGGAAGAAGAGTCTTGGGTATCGACTTGCGGACAGTCTGATTGAGGTACCCATAATGATCCCGAGCACAGTCGTTGGAGTAATGATGCTTATCACGTTTGAACCTCAGATGCCAGTTGGACAATTTATCGCTCATTTTATTCCAGGCTATTCGTTTTCCGATTCTCTTTTGGCCGTTATCCTGACTCTGCTTTTTGTGTCATCTGCATATTCTATAAGAATTATCGGGGTAAGCTACAGGAAGGAAATACTTCACTATGAGGAAGTTGCGACAACCTTGGGCATAAACGAGATGAAGAGTTTCTTCCTTATTTCATTGCCATTACTGATCAGGCCTATCGTCAGGGGTATCATACTCACGTGGGCAAGAGCAATATCCGCAGTAGGTTCAATCCTCATTGTCGCTTATTACATCTATCCTGGATTTCAGCAGCTTGCAGGAGTTTTCATTTACAGCCAGTTCATTGGAAGTGGTCTCCCTCCTGCGGCCGCTTCGTCTGCTATATTGATCCTGACTGGAATTCTGGCTCTAGCCCTGTTAAGGGTCTTTGGTGGGAAAGATGCTGTTGTCTATTGAAGGCCTAAAATTCAATTTGGGGAAGTTTCAACTGAGTGTAGATAGGCTCGATATTCCAAAAGGCCGGAACTTTTTAATGGGGGCTAACGGGTCTGGCAAGACAACCCTCATGAGGATTATTTGCGGGATTTACCAGCCTTCCACAGGCGCTATGAGTTTGAATAACATCCCCCTGAATCATTTACCTTCATGGGAAAGAAGGATATCCTATATTCCTCAGGATCTGATGCTTTTTCCCAATATGAGCGTGGAAAGAAATCTACGCTTCTCTATAGATCATGGCAGGGGAAATGAAGATATATACAGGCAGCTGGTTCCGGAACTTGAACTTCAAAGTCTCTTAGACAGAAAACCTGCGGAACTGTCGGGTGGACAGGCTCAGAGAGTTGCGGTTGCAAGGGCAATCATAAGCGATCCTGAACTTGTGCTCATGGATGAGCCTCTCTCCATGCAGGATCAGTTATCCAGGCTTTCTATATTATCAAAACTAACAGGTCTTATGGAAAGTTATTCGTTTTCCATAATATATGTGACACATGACCAGACCGATCTTGATTTTGGCTTTGATACTCTCACCTTTATCAATAATGGTAATATGGTTGAGACTGTCAGATCGTTGAGTGATATATCCCACGTCAGCAGCAGATCCATGTTGCGATTTGGCAATACTGTCAGATTGGATGGAAATTATTATGATGTTACGGACTCATCTATTATTTTCTCAGACAGCAGTGGTTATGATTTTCAATACTGGGCAAATTCTGAATATTACATATACAAGGTCAGGATAGATCAGAATGAATATTTCCTGCGGTCTTCCAGGTCTCCAGAAGGCAGTTTCATAAATTTTGAATATAAGAAAATGAAACAGATGGACCCTTAGTTGTAGGAAAACCGAATATAATAATTTCTGATATATTTAACAGGTGCATTATGGGTCTTGGTAGTTTTACCGGAAAATTTCTGAGAGTGGATCTTTCAACGGGTACAATAAAAATTGAAGACATAAACATGCAGTGGGCGAGGGATTACATAGGAGGGCAGGGACTTGCGACTAGA
>JBBYJL010000080.1:0-4925 GCA_043196285.1 Thermoplasmataceae archaeon
AGGAATGCTCCTATAATTCCGAGAACAAGACCGGAAATGAGTGCTATTCCATGACCGGTTTTTATTTCCAGCAGCATTATAATGGAACCTAGGACTATGAACAGAAGTCCCAGTAGCTGCCCACCTATAATTTCTATCCCAACGAGGCCAAGCCCGATAGCTATTAGACCAACGATTGAAAGAACAACTGATCCATGATAAAGATCAAGTAGTATTGCAACCACTCCAATCAGAATCAGGATGCCATCAACATAAGAATCACTGAGAAAGCTCAGAAAATTGTCGTATGGAGAAGGATTCACATTGATCTGGGTCAGACCCTTTAACCCGAGCAGGTTTATGAAATCACTGAGGTTATTACAGATGCCTTCTACCAATCCTATTTTCACAGCCTGATCTGCTGTATAGTAAGTGTTGTTGGCAACCATGGAATAAGCAGCAGTAACGTTCCTGCCGTGTGCCTGAGCCATGCTTGTCATGAAACCTTCCATACCGGCAGTAGTATGATTCTGTTCCAGTGAAGTTCCTCCGACCACCTCAGGTGTCGATGGTCCTATGAAAGATCCGTTGCCCATGTATATGAGATCAGTTGCCATCGCCACATATGACCCGGCAGATGCCCCCCATCCATCCGGAACTATGTACGTGTACACAGGAATGTTTTTTGCCTCGGTTGCGTTGATTGAATCAACTATATTCTCCATATCTGAAAGATATCCGCCAGGCGTGTTCATCACTATTATGACGGCCGCAGTGCTGGTATTTGAGAGTTGAGAAAGGGCTGACTGGAACATGGCGCCTGATCCTGGATCTATTTCCTCGTCGAGATTAATCAGAATCAGATTTTTGTCTGTGTTTTGTGCGTGAGCTGCAGGAACAAGGACAACAAGAACAGTTAAAAAGAGAATAAAGGCCATTATTAAATTATTCTTCATAATCCTACTATATCGAATTGGTATTTATTTCAATTCCTAACAATGAAAGGATGAAGTAAGATATTAATGAAATCCCTGCATTCTGAACCTGCAGAATAACAAAACCATTCGGTCTGCAAGATAAAGGATGGAAACTTAGATTATGTTAAAAACCGACCCTTTGAAATGCTATAATGTTTATCTTAATGGATATATTATGTAATCCAATCACGATGTGAAATGTTGAAGAATTTCAGTTTAATTAATTATGATATCAAGCATATGGAGCCCTGATCCCGAAATGAAAGTTAGTGAAACTGGCGTGCCACCAGAGTTTCTGGAACTGTTTAATGGCGAAGATTATGAACTTTACCCCCATCAAAAAGAGGCAGTAAGAATAATCGAAGATGGTAAGAATCTTCTTCTGACAGTACCTACTGCTTCAGGAAAGACTCTTGTGGCTTACATCGCAATATACAGAAACTTCATGGCAGGAAGGAAAGCCATCTACATTGTACCGCTTAAAGCTCTGGCCGGGGAGAAATTTTCTGAATTGAGGAAAATGAGGAAAATCGGTGCTAGAGTCACAATCTCGATTGGAGATTATGATAGTCCACCTTCCGAATTAAGAAATTATGATATAATTATCTGTACATCCGAAAAGGCAGACTCCCTGGTCCATCATGATCCGGCGTTCCTTTACGAAGTAGGCCTCATTGTGGCTGATGAGCTTCACCTGGTAGGTGAGAAAACAAGGGGACCAAGGCTTGAAATGGTCCTGACTGCTGCAAAGACTGTGAATCCTGATATAAGGATACTTGGTCTGTCGGCTACTATCGCAAACTCGGATGAGATAGCAAAATGGCTGGATGCTGAACTTGTTGAAAGTGATTATCGTCCAGTGCCTCTGGAAGAGGGTGTAATTTTCAGGAACAGGATTTACAAGTCTCAGGAGGATTATATAGAACTGGAAAACGGAAGCGATCTTCCAACTCTTGCAATGACTTTTGTAAACGAAGGCGGGCAGGTGATCATATTCAGAAGCTCCAGAAAGAGAGCTGAAGAAACTGCAATAAATTTTCCCCAGATAATCAGGAACGAAAGTATTGGGCAAGAAGTGGACGAATCTGAGAAGGATCACCTTACGTCCACGGTGGAAGAACTGGTAAAGAAGGGGGTGGCATTTCACCATGCAGGTCTTCCAAACCAGACTAGGACTCGGATAGAGGAACTGTTTAGAAAAGGCAAGATAAAAGTTATTTCAGCGACTCCTACCCTTGCCGCAGGAATCAATCTACCTGCAAGGGCAGTCCTGATAAGGGACATCACAAGATATTCAGACGGTTACTCTGATTACCTCGGCAGTGGTGAGATAAGGCAGATGATGGGAAGAGCGGGGAGGGCAGGTTATGACAAAAAAGGCTTTGCTTATGTCTATGCTTCCAGCGATCAGGCATTCGAGAGATCTCTTGAATACCTGAAAGGAGAAACAGAACCTGTAATATCACAGATGAATGAAGAATCACTGATCAGATTCAACATCCTGGCTCTCATATCCTCCGGCCTTGCTGTGACACAGAAACAGATCCTGGATTTCTTTGGAAGGAGTCTCATGTCGCACCAGAACAGGATGGCAGGAATTTCGTCTTTGACAGAGAGGACAATAAAATTTCTCAATGAACATGAGTTCATTTATGAAGCACATGACTCCATGAAAGCGACAAGATTCGGCGAACTTGTAAGCAATCTTTATATTGATCCAACTACCGCAATTATGATTCGTGAATATCTGGAGAAACCATATTCTGATAATACCGCCATATACACTGCTGCACTGGCGTCTAATACCGGCTTCATTGGTATAGGAAGGGATGATTACCCCATTATTGATAATTTTCTTTCCAGGAACGGGATAGAAGACTATACACAGGAATCCATGCAGGCAGCCAAGATAGCTATGATAATGATTGACTGGATAAATGAAACACCGATCAGAGAAATGGAGGAAAAGTTCAACATAGGTTATGGGGATGTCCAGTCAAGATCATCGACTCTTGAATGGCTCCTTTATTCAATGGCAAGGCTCTCATCGCTTTACAAGCCCGAGGTCCAGAGGAATCTGGATAATCTCGCTCTCAGGGTAAGGGAAGGGGTAAAAGAAGAAATAATTATGCTGACTACTATTCCAGGAATAGGAAGAGTCAGAGCAAGGCGCTTGTACAGAAACGGATTCCAGAGTGTTGAAAGCGTAGCGGATGCAGATGAAAAAAAGTTATCATCAATCTTCGGCTTTTCTGAAAAGTTGTCCAGGGATGTCATTCTGAATGCCAGGAGGATAAAACTTAGAGGATCCAATGAAAAACCACATTAAAGTTGACAAGAAGTCAGCTGAAAAGGAGATACGGAAATTGAAAGTTGAGGAATGGATAGACTACGACTACAAAATTCAGGACATTGGAAAATATCTCCTTATCCCGCTGAAAGACAATGTTAATTCTGAGAAATTATGGACTTTCGAAATTGTACAGGAATCAGGAATCAGGAACGAAAGAAGGATCAACCCGCTCAGGATAAGCGGATCATACGACACGATCGGTAGCATTGTAGTTACAAAGGAGTCAGATCCTGTAAAGCTGATGCAGCTCTCCCGCAACCTTCTTAACTCAGGAAAGGGAATAAGGTCTGTTTACCGGGACCGTGGCGTCAGGGGAAAAGCAAGGTTAAGGGACCTTGAACTGGTACTCGGTGAAGACAATAAGAAAACGCTGTACAAGGAAAATGGGATAACACTGAATGTAGATATAAGCAGGGCTTATTTCTCTCCGCGTCTGGCTACGGAAAGATTTCTTCTGGCCAACAGAGTGAAAGACGGTGAAATAATCATTGACATGTTCGCGGGGATAGGTCCTTTTTCCATTCTCATAGCCTCGATGCGCGACGTTGACATAATTGCGATAGACTCCAACCCTGAAGCAATCAGTCTCCTGAATGATAATATAAAAATCAACAGGTTGAGAGGCAGGATAATACCTGTAATTGGGGATTCGGCACTGATAATGAGGAACTATCCAAAAGCAGACAGAATCATCATGAATTTTCCTACCGGGGCATTCCAGTTCATAGATGCGGCAGTTGAACAACTGAAGGACGGGGGAAGGATTGATTATTATGAGATCGCAAGTTACGAAGAAATAGCAATTAGAATGGATCATTTCAGGGATATGGGATTAATTGCCGAAGCAAAGAGAGAGGTTCATGCCTATTCAAAATCTTTAAGAATGTTCTCCATTGAACTCCTGAAGAAAACAGCGAATGGAATGGCAACAATTGGACAAAATAATATTCGTAGTTTGGATAAAGTGAAATAATTATGAAACTTTCCGGAAAGCTTGGTGATATTGCATCCGAAGTTTATGAAAAAGTCCTGATGGACGAGATCAGGAAAAGCTCTCCCCCCAGACATCTGGGCATAATTACAGATGGTAACAGAAGATTTGCGAAATCTCTCGGAATGGAAATCAATGAAGGCCATGTTCTTGGGAAGAACAAACTAGAGGAGGTTCTTGACTGGAGCCGGGAAATTGGGATAAAAATCGTTACTGTGTACGGATTCTCTACTGAAAACTTCAAGAGGGACAAAGTCGAGGTCTCATTTCTGATGGAACTCATAGAGAATGCACTGAAGGGTCTTATCAATGATGAAAGAATTTTCAGAAATGAGATAAGAGTCAAGGTGATAGGAGATATGTCATCACTTCCAAAGAGCCTGGTAGAATCTGCCAGAAGGATTGAGGAGAAAACAGAGAAATTTGAAAAGTTCAGACTGAATATTGCAGTGGGTTATGGTGGACGGGCAGAAATAATAGAAGCGGTCAAGAAAATAGTAAGCGAAGCGCTTCAGGGAAAAATCAATATTAGCGACATCACGGAAGAGAGATTCAGATCATATCTTTACGACTCCACCATGCCTGATCCGGATCTGATCCTCCGGACAAGTGGAGAGGAGCGTGT